>JAGYMT010000430.1 GCA_018400335.1 Kiritimatiellia bacterium
CCGCTAATGGCGTCCGCCGATGAAATTTCGCGGAATTCCAGAGCCAGATCGGCAAAACTTCGCGCAATAGAAAGGATTGATCGGAAATGCTCAACAAAAACATGAGAAAACACAGGGCTGCCATTGCATTTCCCCTGCATGTCGCGGCGCTCTTGATCGTTGGAACTTCTCTCGCCCTCGTCTACGTGTGGCTTGATATGAAGGGTGAGGCGCTTGGCCGGCGGATCAAGAACCTGGAGGATGAAGGTGTGGAATTGCAGAGCCGCTATGACAACGAATTGTGGAAATGGCAGGCGACGATCTCGCCCTCGAATATCGATGCCGCTCTGGAGCAGAACCGGATAGTAATGGTATGGCCTGATGAGAAGAACATCGTACGCGTCCGGAAGGGCGATTCTTCCGTGGCGTCCCTGCAGAGTCTGGCCGGCGAGATAGCTCAACTGGCCCAGGCCGGCAGGGTGGCGGTAAATGACTGAACGCAGCCATAAGATTAGATTGCTGGCGCTTGTGATAGCCGTCCTCCTTGGGTTTTTCGCGCTCGGATACAGGCTCGTCTCGCTTCATGCCGGGGCCTATGCGGAACAGATGGAGGACGTCATTGCACGCCGCCGTTTTCAGCGAAGCCTCGACGTTGAGCGCGGCAGGATTTATGACTGTAATGGAAAACTCCTGGCGCTGGACGTGGTCAAGAAAAGCGTTTGGGCGGATCCCGGCATTGTATCCAGCAACGCCCAGAAGGTGTCGAATCTGCTTGCCGAGTGCATGGACCTCAACTCCGTCATGCTGCTCGCTTGTCTCGATAATCCCAACAGACGTTTCGAATATGTCGGCGGCTACGGAACCACCGTTGATGCCGAGCAGGCTCAGGCTATAAGCTCCATGAAGCTTCCGGGTGTGTTCCTGAATGATACGTACGTGAGATCATACCCGATTGGATCGAGTATGTGCCACGTGCTCGGATTTGTGAACCTCGACCGCTGCGGCAGCGCCGGGATCGAGCAGGCATGGGATGACCGCATGCGCGGGTTGAGCGGGCTGATAGCGGGAGAGTTCGACGGCAGGCGCAGCGAAATATATGACCGCAGAAGCGTCGAAATACAGCCGCGCCGGGGCGCCGATCTCCAGCTCACCATTGACCAGTCGGTTCAGTATATTGTCGAAGAGGCTCTTGAAAAAGCTCTTCGAGAGAATGACGCCATAGCAGCCTGGGCGATTGTCGAGCGGGTTAAGACAGGCGAGATAGTCGCAATGGCGAACCTGCCCGCCTATGATCCGAACAATTTCCGCCAAGCCGATCCGGATCAGATGAGGAACAGGTGCATAAGCGATATCTACGAGCCAGGCTCCACGTTCAAGATCATGGTAGTCGCATCGGCGATTGATGCCGGAGTGGTGGCGCCGTCCCATGTTTTCGATTGCGAAGACGGGACGTGGATATACGAGAAACGGCCCCTGCGCGACTATCATCCCCACGGGAACCTTTCGGTCGCGGATATTATCAAGAAGTCGAGCAATATCGGAGCGGCGAAGATAGCGCTGCTGCTCGGCGATGAACGATTGTACGATCAGCTCCGACTGTTCGGCATAGGCCGCCCCACGGGGATCAAGCTGCCCGGCGAGGAGGGCGGCATACTGCGGACGGTGCGGAACTGGACCAGACTCAGTCCCACCCGAATAGCCATGGGGCATGAAGTTGCCGTGACGGCCCTGCAGATGGTGAATTCCATGGCCGCGATTGCGAACGGAGGCTTTCTGATGCGCCCGTATATCATAAAGAGGGTTCTCAGCCCGGACGGCACGGTTCTGTTCGAAGAGCAACCTTCGGTTGTGTCCAGTCCGATACGCTCTGAAACGGCCATGACAATGAAGGGGCTTCTGGTGAGAACGACGGAGGATGGCGGAACGGCGCGAAGGGCTCGCGTGCCCGGCTATACGGTCGGCGGCAAGACAGGCACATCCCAGAAGCTTGTCGGGGGCAGGTATTCTGACGTTCTTAACGTCGCTTCCTTCATCGGGTTCCTTCCGGCTGAGGACCCGGAGCTTGCAATAATTGTGGTGGTGGATGAGCCCAAGAGGAACGCTCGCACCGGCGGCGCCGTGGCCGGCCCCGTGTTCAGCGAGATTGCCGCTCAGGCCGTGCGCCGCCTCAATATAAGGCCCTCTCCCGTTTCCCTGGCCCAGGCGGGCGGCGCGCGGCGCACGGAGCGCATGAATAACAGCCGCTGAAGGGACTAGCCAACTTCGTTGAAAAAAGATTTCAGGTATTCAGTTGTTCAGTGTTCAGTGCGGCCTCCGGGCGCGATGCCCGGATTTTTCATGGGACTGATTGTCCCGATTCCTGGAGCCGGCCGTCCCGGCCGGATG
>JAGYMT010000431.1 GCA_018400335.1 Kiritimatiellia bacterium
TGCCTCAATCGTTGCTGAGGAATTTGCCCCCGCTAATCCCGGAAGCGCCTAAAAATAAGGGGTGCGCTTGATGAATCTTTATAGTAGAAATATTGTGCAACTGAAGGGAAGATACTGTCCTGTCTGATGACAAAAAGGTCAGGAATATATAAGATAACAGGGCTATACCTCGCCGACATTCCCTTCTTAAGTGACCGAGCGAAGCGATGTTACCCTTGAATACTGATTCTTCGACAGGATTTACAGGATTGAAATGCCGGATTCCGGCGACCTTACCGTGTGAACACAGAGGGGTGGACAATGGAGGCAATGGCTCGGCAGCGCAGTTTTAAACCAATGAAAGTTATTGTTGGCAATAGTATCAGGCGTTGGAACTTTTTGTTCTTGGCGGTTTTGGCGCTGTGCGGCGCGATGGCAACCCAGTCTTTGTCGGCGACGGTAACCGTCCAACGGTCCCTACGCCGGCGGCAACACGATCATCATCACCAACCGGGATTTCAGCAACATCACCAATGCGTTGGTGGGCGGTGTGGCCGCGCCGATATTGGATTCGGGCGCCAATTGGTTCACAATCACGATGCCCGCTCTGGGTACCACGGGTCTTGTGGACATCGTGGTGCAGACCTCCGACAGTGGCGACACCACCTTTGCCGACGCCTACACCTACAATCCGGCGGGCGTGATTGCCGGTTCTTTTGTGAACCAGGCTTACGTGAGATACCCGTTATGATTTCACACACGGAGATACCATCAGCGTCCTGCCGCGCATTCGCATCCTGGCAGAATCCGGCAGCGAAGCCGTGGTTCCCTCCAGCGGCTCCTGGACCGGCGGCTATGAAGTGATCGTTTCAGGCACGAATCTCGGCAATGGCTCAGACATCACCAATGTTACCCTGTGCGGCGCATCGGTGACGTCTATTGACAGCCAGTCATCCACGCAGATCGTCGTGACGGTCGGCATCGCCATCAATGCCGGACTCGGCGACGTGCGGGTGTTCTCCACGAGCTTCGGGGAAACGGTCAAGAGTAATGCGTTCACTTACAACGGCTCCGGATTGGTCATCCTCGGAACAAATGGCGCGGCAGTAGTCAACGGTGAATCCGCATCGGTCGAGAAAGGAACTGATTTTGGCAGTCTGGCCTATGGCAGCGCTTGGACCAATATGTTCTCCCTCACCAATTCGGGCGATGTAACCGTGACCATCAGCGGGGTGACCACCAACGGCGCGGGATCCGACGCATTTGCGATTTTCGATCCCGCTGGGGGCGGGATGAATTTTCCATTTTCGCTTGAAGCAGGGACGACTTCAAACTTTAATGTCAGTTTCGCTCCGCCGATTGCGGGGGCTTACACGGCGGCGGTGGAGCTCGCCAATAATTCCGCGACCACGCCTTACTTTCTCTATCTGGCCGGCACGGGCGCTAAACATGACCAGGCGGCCCTGACATTCAACCCTGCAAGTCCGCAGACATTCAATACCACCAATGCTTTGAGCGCGAGCGGCGGGTCGGGCACGGGCGGAGTGAGCTACGCGGTGAGCGACGGGCCCGGCCAGATAGTCGGCTTGACGAATCTGCATGTGACCGGCGGGACGGGCACGGTTACAGTTGTGGCGACCAAGGCGGCGGATACGAACTACAATTCTATTGCCGCGACAGGAATGGTGGCATGCGCCAAAGCGGATCAGGCGCTGGACTTCCCGGCGATTTCGGATCAGGCGCTGAACAACACATTGAATCTGTCAGCGACGGCGTCTTCGGGTCTGCCGGTGAGTTTCACCAACACGCCGGAAAGTCCGGTTGTCTGGCAGAATCCGACTACGCTCACGTTCTCGGCAACGGGCACGGTGGGGATAGTCGCGAGCCAGGCGGGGGATGGCGAATGGAATTCCGCGCCGGGCGTGACCAACACGTTCAGCGTCACGAGCGATGAGCCTGTTGAGCAGACCGGCTGGGTTGCGGTGAATGTGTCGCCTGCGAGCGGCATGTGGGTGTTGAGCGCGCCACGCGGCTACACGGGGCCCGCGTCGGGCGCCGGCAGCATGGCGGCTGTTACGGCGGTTAGGGGTCAATACGCGATCAGCTATGGGGAGCTCTCCGGCTACACGGCGCCGGCGGGCCAGACGCAGATTGTGAGCGCCGCGAGCACAAGCGTGTTCAGCGGTGTATATAATCAGCCCGGGAACGGCACGCTTTCGATCAGCCTGAACAAGGAAGAGGGGACGTGGACGATGAGCGGGCCTGCCGCATACATCGGCGCAACGAACGGGGCAGGCAGTCTTGCGGCAATATCGGCGCCCACTGGCTCATATACGGTTTCCTATGGTTATCTTG
>JAGYMT010000432.1 GCA_018400335.1 Kiritimatiellia bacterium
CTGGGGATCGAACTCGACGTGGCGCATCTGCCCCTGATGGGCGAAAGCTTCGAGCACGCCATCCGCACCGTTGCTCCGCACTTGAAGCGCGTTCACCTGGGTAATTGCGTGCTCCGCGACAGCTCTCATCCGCGCTACGGCGACACCCATCCGCCGATGGGCTTTCCCGGCGGCGAAATTGATGTTCCCGAGCTGACTGAAATTCTGCGACTCCTGCTGGAGGTCGGGTTCCTCTCGCGCGAAAACCGCGGCAACCTCGTGATCGAGATGACGCCATGGCCCGGCAAGAGCGTGGAGGAAACGATCAGCGACGGGTTCGAGCGGCTCCAGGCAGCCTGGCAGCGGGTGGAGGCCGGTGTCCGGATCACGGAGCAAACGTAACGCGATCTTGCGCACCTGGCTGAAAAAGAGAATGCCAGAAAACATCGACAACGCATGGAATAAAGGAGGAGTACAAGAAGATGAGCGAGTCTAAACAAGCTTACGATGTGGCGGCTTTTGTCTGGCCGTCATACACCGGCGACGAACCACGGGCGCGGATGTTTTGGCCGGAGGGTGACGGCGAATGGGAAAGCCTGCGCCACGCAACGCCGAAGTTCGACGGACATCTCTGGCCGCGCCGCCCCCGGTGGGGCTACTGTAACGAGGCCGACCCGCGGGTCATGGAAATGCAAATAGACGCCGCCGCGGATCATGGCGTGAATGTGTTCATCTACGACTGGTACTGGTATGACCGGCGTCCTTTCCTGGAACAGTGTCTGGACAACGGCTACCTGAAGGCCCGCAACAACGACCGGATGCGATTCTATATCATGTGGGCCAATCACGATGTCAATCACCTCTGGGACCGGCGCCTCTCCGACATCAATGACAACGTGATCTGGCTGGCCGCGATTGACAGGAAGGAATTCGAAATCATCGGACGTCGCTGGATTGAGAAATACTTCACCCATCCGTGCTATTACACCATCGACGGCAAGCCGGTGCTGATGATTTTCCACTATGGCAATTTCGTCAACGGACTGGGCGGCGTAAACGCGGCGGCCGATGCAGTCGCCTGGCTGGAGGCGGAAACCAGAAAGGCCGGACTGCCCGGACTGCATCTCCAGCTCAACGGTCATTCCGCCGATGCGCAGACTCTGCGCACGATCGGGTTCGAGAGCTTCACGCACTACAATTTCCGATGCTATCGCAATCCCGAGCGAACGGACGACGAGATTCTCGGCGATCCGGGGCCGGAATGGGAACGGGTGACGAAAAACACGTCGCTCACCTATTTCCCGCAGGTGTCGATCGGATGGGACACCAACCCGCGGTTCAAGTCGTTCAAGCAGGACATCACGCGCCAGCATAGTCCGGAAACGTTCAAGCGGGCGATGCTGGCCGCTAGGGCCTACGCTGACGCTCACTCGGATCAGCCGCCGCTGATTACCGTGAATAGCTGGAACGAGTGGACCGAGGGCAGTTACCTGCAACCCGATGATTTGACCGGGTACGGCTACCTGGAGGCGCTCGCGCAGGTGGTTCACGCTCCCGGTCGAGAGAGGGCGGATTCATGAAGTCCGCATACGATCCCAAAGCAATACGTGGAGCAGACAAACCCTTGAACGGATCGTCCATGAAGACGGCATCTCTGCCGGGCCCGCTTCAGCCGCTGTGGCCCGGCGAGGTTCGGGTCGCCGGGGAACTCGGGCGACGGATGGAGCTGACCGTGCGCAGGAACCTGCTCGCCCTCGATCTGGACGGCGACTTCTTGCGCCACTTCCAGGAACGGGTTCCCTATCCCTGGACGCCTGAGGCGAAAGGACCCTTTCTGCGACAGGGGCGTATGCTGTTCAACGGTTTTGGGGAAACGCTCGATGCACTGGTGTTCTTCGCGGCCTCTTTGCAGGAGCATGACCTTGTTGCCCTTAAACGCCGTATCGTGAAGGCGCTCCTGGCCACGCAGGAACCCGACGGCTACATCGGACAGTTCGAGGTCGAGCCGGACAACCGGCAATTGCCCACCGATTTCGCTTTTGAGGACGGATCCTATCTCGCCATGGCTTTGGCCGACGATGCCCTGTACTTCGGCGATCCGGCGTCGCTGGACGCGGCCCAGCGGCTCATCCGTTGCATGATCAAAGCCAACCTCGCCCGTCCCGATGTTGAAACGCGCTCGTTCTCGGGGATCGGCTTCACCGATGCGGCGCTGACCGTGTACCGGATCACCGCCGACTCCGGGTTTCTGGACATCGCCCGTCACACGCGGATCGGTCCGGCGCGCACATCAAACTACCAAAGCCTGTACGAATGGGTGGAGGATCCGCTTTTTCAGAAAGGCTGG
>JAGYMT010000433.1 GCA_018400335.1 Kiritimatiellia bacterium
GCTCGCATTAGCGTCAAATCTCTTCTTTATCAACACTTCATTGGAAAACCCATGATTACGCGCGAGATAATCAAGGCGAATATCGAGAACCGCTGCGACCACCGCATAGGCTTCAACTTCACCGGCGGCCGCAAGAACGACTTCTCAGGCGCCGGCGTGGATCACCCTTTCAAGCCGCGCTGCTGGGAGGATGACGGCTATGAATTCCATACTGATATTTGGGGCAACACCTGGCACAGAATCAAGGGCTTGTCCCAGGGCGGCGAGGTGTTCAAACCGGCGCTGGAGGACTGGTCCGATCTGGATCGCCTGGAACTGCCCGATCTCGATAACCCCGAATGGTACAAGAGCGCGCGCGATCTGGCTGAGCGCGACAGTGAGAACTTCCGAATAGGCTGGATGCCCGGCTGGCCCTTCGCGACCTGTCGCTACATGCGCAAGATGGAAATCTATTTCATGGACCTGGTTGTCGAGCGCGATCGGATTGATGTTCTGCACGACAGGGTGACGACCCTGCTCGAGGGGGTGATAGACCGCTTCGGCGAGGCGGGAATGGACGGGGTGATGTTCTGTGAGGACCTGGGTATCCAGGATCGCCTTCTGATGTCACCGGAAATGTGGAACGACGTGTTTCGTCCGCTTTATGAGCGCCTGACCGCCAGGGCGCACGCGCGCGGAATGAAGGTGATTCAGCATTCGTGCGGCTATAACTGGCTGCTCGTGGACTCCCTCTGCGAGGCGGGGATTGACTGTCTGCAATTCGATCAGCCGGCCGTATACGATCAGGCTGCGCTTGCCGCGAAACTCAAGCAGCATGGGGTCGGCTTGTTTTCGCCCTGCGATATACAGAAGGTACTGCCCACGGGCGACCGCGCGCTGATCGAGCGCGAAACAGAAAGATTGGTGAATACGTTCCGCGGCGGGTTCATAGCCAAGAACTATCCGGACCTGCACGGAATAGGCGTTGATCCCGAATGGGACGGATGGGCATACGATACATTCGTCCGCGCCGGAACCTAGCCCCCCCCGTGGCATGAGCGTCCTCGCTCGTGATCATAAAATTTTCGCCCGGCGAAAATTTTATTTCATCTCCCATCTTTTCTGGTTGACCGGGCTCGAAGTATGTTATATAAAATAAGTTCTTAATTCACGTAAGGGTATGCAGTGGCAGTCTGACGCAAAGAGAACTGCAAGCACAAACAAACAGGGAGGATACGGAATGGCGACGAAAGTAGGCATCAACGGGTTCGGACGCATCGGAAGACTGGTTTTCAGGGCCGCGCACGAGATGGAGGCTCTCAAGGATCTTGATTTCGTGGCCGTGAACGATCTCACCGACACCAAGACCCTCGCTCACCTGCTCAAATATGACTCCACATTCGGCAGGTTCCCGGGCAAGGTCGAGCATGATAGCGAGAACATTATTGTGGACGGCAAGAGCATGCGCGTTCTCTCCGTTAAGGACGGCCCCGGCAAGATGCCCTGGAAGGACATGGGTGTTGATGTGGTTCTCGAGAGCACCGGACGGTTCACCGATAACACGGAAAACGCAAAGCCGGGCGCGCAGCCTGGCCTGCATATCACCGCATCGGGCGCCAAGAAGGTGCTCATCAGCGCGCCGGCGAAGGGTAACGACGTAACCATCGTTATGGGCGTGAACGAGGATGCCTACAAACCGGCAGAGCATCATATCGTCTCCAACGCATCCTGCACGACGAACTGTCTCGCGCCCCTTTGCAAGGTGCTCAATGACACGTTCGGAGTCGAAAGAGGCTTGATGACGACCATCCACTCATACACGAACGACCAGAGCATCCTCGATTTCCCGCACAAGGATCTCAGGCGCGCCAGAGCAGCGGCAGTGTCCATCATCCCGACAACCACAGGCGCCGCCAAGGCGATATCGGAAGTCATTCCGGATCTGAAGGGCAAACTTCACGGCTACGCGCTCCGCGTTCCGACGCCCGACGGGTCGGTGACGGATCTTGTCGTCACACTCAAGAAAAACGCCACGGTCGAGTCGGTAAACGAGGCGTTCAAGACGGCCGCTTCCGCCGGGCCGCTTAAGGGCTACCTTGCTTACTGCGAGGATGATATCGTGCTTGCCGACATCGTTCACGATGCCCATAGCAGCATCTTCGACAGCAAGCTGACGATGGTGATCGGCGATAACATGGTGAAGGTTGTGAGCTGGTACGACAACGAGTGGGGGTATTCCTGCCGTTGCATTGACCTGATGAAGAAGCTTGGCGCGTCCCTCTAGGCGGGCCGGTTTGTAGCGAAGTTGTGTTCACGGACGGCGGGGCCG
>JAGYMT010000434.1 GCA_018400335.1 Kiritimatiellia bacterium
AGCCCTCGGAAGTCTGCATCGACCCGCGCAACGGCGACGTGCTTGCCATGGCCAGCGCGCCCGGCTTCGACCTGCGCAAGTTCAGCCCTTCGCTTTCACACGAGACTTGGAATGCGCTGATGAACGATGATCGGATGCCGCTCCTGAACAGGGCTGTTACAGGACTCTATCCGCCCGGCAGCATCTTCAAGCCCGTCGTGGCGCTGGGCGCTCTGGAAAAGGGAGGCGCTGATCCGGATACGGAATACCTGTGCACGGGCGCGCTGCCGCTGGGGAATGACGTGTTTCACTGCTACAGGAGCACGGCTCACGGTCTGATCGGGTTCAACGAGGCCATCAAGTTCTCGTGCAATGTTTTCTTCTACAGGCTCGGCCTGGATTTCGGCTACGATTGCATCCGCGAGGCGGCTGAAGAGCTGGGTCTGGGCGCCAGGACCGGAATAGACCTGGATTACGAGGCGACGGGGCTGCTGCCCAGCCGCGAATGGAAATACCGCGCGACCGGTGAGCAATGGAGAGGCGGGGACACATGCAATGCGGCTATAGGGCAGGGCGCCATGATGGTTACACCGCTCCAGATGGCGGTTGTCGCCGCGGCCATAGCCAATGGCGGCCGTGTCTATGAGCCCAGACTGGTCATCGGGCGGCGGGCTGCCGGGGAAACGGATTTCCGCATGGACGATCCTCGGTTGCGCCGCGTTCCGGGCTGGACGCCCGGTCATCTCGATGTGGTTAAGAACGGGATGAGGGCCGTGATTCAGGAACGGCGCGGCACGGGGCATCTCGCGTTTGTGCCGGGCGTGATCATGGCCGGCAAGACCGGCACGGCGGAACACGGCAGGAAGGATGCCCGCCGGCATCACGGTTGGATGATACTCTTCGCGCCGTTCGATGAGCCGCGTTACGCTGTGGCTATGGTGATGGATGAGGCTGAGTCGGGCGGCGGTTCGGTGGGGCCCCGGATCGGCGCGATGATGAAAGACATTTTTGCACTGCGCGGAACGGGAGGCGCCTGATGATAAGCTTTGCCTTCAATACCCGGCTGCTGCGAAGGATGGACTGGTTGATGGTCATTGTGGCGCTTTTACTGATGGCGATCGGAATCGCATTTATCTACAGTGCGGAACAAGCGGGCGGAAGAATTGGGTCCGGCGCGTTTCATCAAAAACAAATGATATGGGCGTTGATAGGCATTGTCTTCTTCTTCGGGTTCGCGGCCACCGATTACCATGCGCTCGCAAATGTCGCATGGCTGCTCTACGCGGCCGGGGTCATTCTGCTGGTAATGGTGCTGATGCCGCAGATCGGTCAGAAAGTCTACGGCGCGCGGCGCTGGGTGCAGCTTGCCGGGTTCAGGCTGCTGCAGCCTTCTGAGCTGATGAAACCCGCCTTGGTCATCCTGCTCGCCAGACTGTTCGGATGGCCGGGCCGGTCTGCCGGCCGCTTCTGGCTGATTGCCGCGGCGGTTTTAGCCACGCTGATCCCGGCGGGACTGATTCTGAAGCAGCCGGATCTCGGCACTGCTTTGATCTTTCCGCCAGTGCTCGGCGCGATGATGTTCGCCGCCGGCGTGCCGCTGCGCACCTTGGGCTGGTTTCTCGGCGCCGGGCTGGCGGTGTGCTGCATAGTTATCTCGCTGCTTCTGCTGCCGCAGAAGCTCGGGTGGAACGAGGAGCGGCAGAGGGATTCTCTGAAGGCGGTGGGGATTTCAGCCTACCAGAGGGAGCGTATGCTGGTCTTCTTTGACGGCGATCGCGACCCGCTGGGCGCCGGATGGAACAAGGCGCAGTCTCAGATCGCGGTCGGGTCGGGCCGGTTCTGGGGCAAGGGCTACGGAATGGGAACACAGAACATCCTCGGTTTTCTCCCGCGCACGGTCGCGCCGAACGATTTTATCTTTTCGGTGATAGCGGAGGAAAAGGGATTCGCCGGATCAATGGCGGTTCTGTTTCTCTTTGCGATCCTGCTGGGATGCTGCGTGCGCGCCGCAGTGGTCGCGAGGGACAGGGTGGGAATGCTGATTTGCGTCGGAATAACCACGTTGCTTTGCTGTCACGTATTCATCAACGTGGGGATGACGATAGGATTGCTGCCGGTGACGGGGACGCCCCTCCCGCTGGTCAGTTACGGCGGCACGTTTCTGGTCAGCGTCTTGGGCGTGCTGGGAATAGTGCAGAGCATTTATGTAAGGGGCGATAGAAGATAGAAAGGCTGCCCTACTTCGTTGAAAGTGTTCAGAGTTCAGAGTTCAGTGTTCAGGACGGAGAGTCTTCGGCATTTCC
>JAGYMT010000435.1 GCA_018400335.1 Kiritimatiellia bacterium
GAACCATGCACCGGCCGGGCCGATATAGTTCGCCGGCGGACTGTTCGGAGGAACCTTGAGCAGCGATATGTCCTTCCAGTGGTAGGACACCAGGGCTAGCGCCATCAGCAGGCCGGCGGTGAGAAGCACGATGCCGCCAAGCTCGCGCGCGCCGGTCTGCAGCTTGTTATGTGTTCCAGCCATGATTTCTTTCCGCCGGGAACGCGGCTAAGATGATTTTTCTTCAGGTCGCCGTGCTCAGGGTTTGTCCATAACCACGTGCACGAAGGCGGGATCCGCCTCCGCCGACACGTCCAACCCCGTCGCCAGATGAATGTTAACCGGTAAATCATAGGCGAGGGACTGATCGAGATCAATGCAATCAACAAACACTTTAGGGGTGATCTCGGCTATCTTTGCCAGTGTTTCCGCCCTGCCCGTGACCATGACGTTCACACGGCTTGGAGTGATCTCGGCTTTCAGCGACGACCCCGGCCTCACGATGGCGAGCACTGGTACATCCTGCCATTCGAGGCTTTCTGATTTCTCGGTGATTACTACGTGAACGAGCACGTCGGGCGGTTCGATTTGATACGGTTGAACGGCGCTGGGCGGCAGCACATGGCTGCGTCTGGTGAAGGACTGAACCCTGTTCTCAACGTCCACCGGTTCGGTCGAAACCCAGTCAGTCCTGGCGAGCTGCCTGGCCGGGCCGCGGATGAGAACGGCCGCGGGTTCGCACGTGATCTGGTCAACTTCCCCGTAAAACGGCTTTCCGACGGCCCGGCTGTTGACCGGCACCAGTTTTTCCGCTTCGCGGTCGAGGATCACCCGCACGTGATCCGGTTTGACCCTTATGATCCGGACGGATCTAATCCCCTTCACATCATTCGGAGTGATATCGGCCGGAACCGGCCCGGCAACGGAGTCGGCGCTCAGATCGAGGGCGACCTTGAGTTGCTTGCTGTCTATCTGCCTGATGTCTTCCTGCGCCCCCCGCATGACGATCTCGGCAAAGCTGTCGGACTGATCCAGCACGGCCCAGCCCGCACCGACCTTGATCTCGATCGGAACATCTGAGATGGTCGTTTCGAAGCTGATCGTCTGACGAATGGCATGCCATGAGACAAACGCCAGCACCAGGGCAAATGCCTTCATCTTCAAGTTGCTGAACAGGAATGTTTTCATCGTGAATATCCGGCTGATACTACTTTTCGGCCCCGTCTGACTCTCCGTGGAAGAACGACCATGCTCTTCGCAGCCTGCCGCGGAAATCGTTCTTCTTGCCGGGCTTTAAAAGAATGCCTGAAAGAATATGTCTCAATCGGCTCTCGTCGAGATCGTGGAGAAGATGCCCCCTGTGACAGCAGGACACCTTGCCGGTCTCTTCAGAAACAACAACAACCACGGCATCGGTCTCCTCGGTCAGGCCCAGGGCGGCGCGGTGCCGGGTTCCCAGCGATTTGCTGAACTCGGCACGCTGGGACAACGGGAAGATGCAGCGGGCCGCAACAATCCTGTTCTCGCTGATCATCACTCCGCCGTCGTGAAGCGGCGTGTAGGGAAAGAAGATGCTGGCGAGCATTTCCGGCGTCACGGCGCTGTCAATGCGGATGCCCGTCTCCTGGATTACTCGCGTACCGATGTCCTGCTCGATCGCGATCAAAGCTCCTATACGCCTCTTCGAAAGCAGGGTCGCGGCCTTGATCACGTGGTCCATAAGCGATGCGTCGTTCATGGCGGCGCCGGGCAGGTGGCGTTTGCCGATCTCAGCCAGCGCGCGCCGGATCTCCGGCTGGAAGATGACGAGGATGGCCACGGCCAGGTACATTGAGAAGCGCTGAAGAATCCAGTTCAGAGCGTCGAGGTGAAATATCCTGGTGATTACGATCAGGCCGATGAATAGCAGCACCATGCCCGCGAGCGTAGGCGCGGCGCGGGTGCCCCGAAAGAAAAAAAGGATGTAATAGAACACCGCTGCCAGGCAGACAATTTCCACCAGCCCGTTGATGTCGGGTATCTTGATTGCGCTAAGCCAATGCATGCCTGTCCTTCTCTTTCAGGAGCGCGCTGACGGAGATGATGGCGTCTCGCGTTTCCTTCACGTCGTGAACGCGAGCCACGTCCACCGCCTCGTGGGCGAGCGCATACGAAAGCGCGCCGAGCCCGGCCGCGAGGCGCTCGCCCGGCTCGCGCCGTTGCCGTTGCGGCCTATGAAGGAGGCAAGTCGGCCGGCCAAACAGTGCAGTATTTTTCAGGCGGCCAACAACCAGGCGCGATGCAGCCGCAGACAAATGATT
>JAGYMT010000436.1 GCA_018400335.1 Kiritimatiellia bacterium
CGATATGAGTCAAGATTTTGATGGTCATCTTGGCTCAATCGGAGTCCTCGATTCCGATCGAGGACGACGCTCTAATCTTCTTTCTCCTCCCCCCCCTTTTTTAATGGGGACCAACTAGAGCCTGCCGCGAAGGCGGCAGGGATCCGAGCTACTTCAACGCCTGGACGGGCCCTTGAGCTCGATGCGATGGGTGTTATGGATTAAACGGTCAAGGATGGCATCGGCGACAGTGGGATTGCCGATGGTGTCATGCCAGAGTTTCAGCGGAAACTGGCTGGTCAGTAGCGTGGCGCCGCAACCCTGGCGGTCGTCGAGTATTTCCAGGAAGTCACGGTACTGCGCCTCGTGGAGTTTCTCCAAGCCCCAATCGTCAACGATCAAAAGGCCTGTCTTTTGCAGTTGCCCCGACAGCCGCGCAAAGCTGCCATCAGCGTGGGCAGCGGTCAGTTGGCGGAATAACTTGGCGGCAACATAGTAGCGGACCCGGTGACCGTCACGACAAGCCTTCTGCCCCAAGGCACAGGCCAGGTAGGTTTTCCCCGTGCCCGTGGGTCCGGTGATGATTACGCTCTGGTGATACCCGACCCACTGCGAAGTGGCCAGTTGTTCGACTTGGGCGCGTTTCAAGCCGGAACCCGTCTGAAAGTCGAGGTCTTCGACACAGGCCGACAGCTTGAACTTGGCGTGTTGCAGGCGAGTTTTCAAAGCGCGGTCTTCGCGCCAGGTCCACTGCCGATCCACCAGCAGTCCGAGGCGTTCGTCGAAGGAGAGTTCCGCCGCTCGCGGTTGCCGGGACTGCTCCTCGTACCCCTCCGCCATGCCGTTGAGTTTCATGGCGTACAGTTTGCTCTTCGTCTGTTCATTCAGCATTGTCACACCTGCCTTTCCGCGGAGAGTTGCTCCGCATAATACTCTGTACCTCGAACATTCGGATGAAGGTCATGGTAGGATCTGATTGCCGGCGGTTCGGAGAACAGCGGTTCGTTGTCCTTGCCGTTCTTGAGAATCGATTTGATGCTCTGATAGCGGCAGACATCCAAAGCCAGAGCGCGGCGGCAGGCGGCATCCACGCGGGCGGATGGATATCCCTTGGCCAGGCGGATGATCCCCAGCGCCGCCCGGTAGCCTTGCTCAGGGTGGGGACGATTGGCGATGATCCGCTCAACCGCCTGAGCGCAATGGGGACCGAGCGTGCCCGCCCAATGAATGATGCGGCTGGGCGTCCAATCCAAGTGTTCCTGATGCGCGCGGGGCATGTGGGCGGGATCGGTGGTGTGCCGTCCCTTGCTGTCGTCGCGCTGATGCGCCGCGACACGCCGGCCTTTATGCAGAGCTTCCACCGTGCGCGCGCTCAGACGCACGTCGAGTTGCTCCCCTTTCAGTTCGTAGGGCACACTGTAGTAGTGTCCATGCACTTCTATGTGGTAGTCTATATTAACCCGCGCCTTGTGGAACTCGGCGTACTCGTAGCGGACGGACGGCAATGGTTTGAGCGCTGGCTTGTCGATCTCAATGTAGAGATCGTAGCGCGAGACCTCCAGCTTCTGAAACCGCCGTCGGTTGACTTCTTCGATCCGCGGTCGCATGGCGTTATTCAACTCGGCTAACGAGAAGAAGGTTTGATGCCGCAGCGGCGCCAGGACTTCCCGCTCGATTATTTGCACACCGCTCTCGGCCTTAGCGTTGTCGCGTGGATGTCGCACGCGTGTGGGAATGATCGCAGTGCCGTAGTGCGCGGCCATGTCCTGATAGGTAGGATTGATGTCAGGGTCATAACGACAGGCCCGGGCCACGCCGCTCTTCAGGTTGTCCGACACGGTGATTTCAGGAACGCCCTGAAAGTGTTCGTAGGCGTGGATGTGCGCGCCGATCCAGTCCGGTAGTTGCTGACTGCGGGTCGCTTCCGCATACAGATAATGACTGGCACCAAGCGCTGCAACAAAGATCTGAGCCTCGCGAATCTGCCCGTTGGCGGGATCGTGCAACGGCATCGTCAGGCCGGAATAGTCCACGAACAGCCGCTCGCCCGCACGATAAGTCTGGCGCAGACACACATCGACACTTTTGGCCCAGCGCCGGTAGTGTTCACAGAACTGGCTGTACCGATATCCTTCCGTCTGTTCCTGGCGGTACTCCTGCCACAGCAGTTTTAACGTCACGCCCTTCTTGGTCAGTTCCTTGTGAATCGCCGGCCAGTCCGCCAGCGGACGAAGCAGATCGCGATTGCGCGTCGGACTGTTGCCTCCGAACAGACGCCGCTCCAGGTCTTC
>JAGYMT010000437.1 GCA_018400335.1 Kiritimatiellia bacterium
AGCCAACAGTACCAACATCCAATGTCCAAGGAAAGATGAGAGACGCAAGAGAATGGCATGTCTCATGGATCGCCATTCGCGAAGCTCTCTCACTTTTGGAGCCGGCCGTCCCGGCCGGATGGAAAACGGGGGCGCGCCGGCCATAGCCTTGGCGACGGCTGGGGACCGCCGTCTCCAGAACGATGGCTATCTTGTATTGTATTTCAATGAGTTACGCATGTTCTCAGAGAGAAGCTCAAAGGTAAAAGGATAAAGGGGGTAAGAAGTTATGGATATAGTGAAAGAGCTGGGTGTGCAGAGTTATTGTTTTCGCGGTTTCAAGGAAAATGCGAAGCTGGCGGAGCTGGTGAAGCAGTGCGGGCTGTCAAAGATCGAGCTTTGCGGCGTGCACGTTGACTTCTCCGACGAAAAGAAATTCGACGAGGTTATTGCGCTGTTCAAGAAGGCCGGGATTGACATCGTCAGCATAGGAGTGCAGGGGTTCAGGAACAACGAGGCGGCCGAGACGCTGTTCTTCGAGTTTGCCAAGCGGGCGGGCGCGAGGGTGATTAGCGCTGATTTCGCCGTTGACACCGTGCCGGATGCCTACAGGACGGCGGAGAAGCTCGCGGACAAGTATGACATTAACCTGGCCATTCACAATCACGGCGGCAGGCACTGGCTTGGTTCGGTTGCCATGCTCGACAATGTCTTCCGGAATACGAGTGAGAGAATCGGGCTCTGCCTGGACACCGCCTGGGCGCTGGACTCAGCCGAGAATCCCATCGCGATGGCGGAGGCTTTCGGCAAGCGGCTTTACGGCGTTCATATCAAGGATTTTGTGTTCGACAAGGCGCGGAAGCCCGAGGATGTCGTGGTCGGAACCGGAAACCTGGATCTCAGGAAATTCCTGTCAACACTGAACGATGTTGGATTCAACGGGATGTGCGTGCTCGAGTACGAGGGGGACGTGAATAACCCCGTGCCGGCGGTTTCAAAGTGCGTGGAGGCTGTGAGGGCGGCGATACCTCATTCATAAAATTTTCGCTGGGCGAAAATTTTATTCAATCCATCCCGGCATAGCACTCTTCGAGCAGCTTTTTGAATTCGCGGAAATTGTAGCGCTCGGCGATCAGGCGTTTCCCCTCGGCGCCGAGCTTCTGCCGCAGATCGGGCGCGGCGATCAGTCTGGATATGCCTTGCGCAAAGGTGTCCGGGTCCGGCTTCGCCATGACCGCGCAGGTCTCATCCAGTATCAGCCTGTTCGCGGCCGTGTCCGTCGCGACTATGGCGCGGCCCGCCTTGAGGTAGTCGAGCAGTTTGAGCGGCGTGTTGACGCCTGAAATGCGCGGCGAGAGAAGAATGTCCGACGCGGCAAGGACATCCGGTAATTCATCGGGCGGAATCATGCCCATGAACGTTACGCTCTCATCCACTCCCTGCATCGTCAGCGACATCCTGCGCTCAACGATTTCCGCCTCCGACCCGCCGATAATGATGAAGCGCGCTGAGGGATGCTCCCGGGTGACGGCGGGAATGGCGGCGAACAGGATCTCGATACCCTGGTAGACGGCGAAAGATCCGGCGTAGGTCACCAGGATCTCGTCGGGGCTTCGGCACAAGGAAGCCCGGCGCGCGGCAGCCCTGTCCGGAGCTGATTCCACGAGGGACGAGGGGATGTCGAAAATGTGGTGAACCCTGCCTCTCGGGCGCATCGCCCGCACCTGTTCGGCAAGGCCGGCGCCGGTTCCGATAACCGCGTCGGCGCGGCGCGCCACGAATGCCTCAACCCCTCCGTAGACCCGCATGAGGAGATTGCGCAGGCGTCCCTTTCTGTAGGATGACGGGTCGGAATGCTTCTCGAAGACCAGTCTGGCGCCGGTCAGCCCGCGGATAATCACGCCGATCATGCCGGCGTCCTCGATGCAGTGGACGAAATCATACCTGTAACGCAAGGCCATGCGTATGGCTTTGAAAAGAAGAAGCAGGTCGAACAGCAACTTGGCCGGGGAGGGGCCTATGGGGACGTTCTTGATGGAAAGCGGGTTCGACACCCTGACAACGCGGACGCCGGGAATGTCCTTCTTTTCACCTATCGGCAGGGTCAGGAGATCAACTTTGAAACCGGCCTGCGCCAGGGCAAGCGCGTCGAATCCCACGCGGATGGGCGAACCGCGCCATTGAAAGAATGGCTGCGGCGAAATAAGCAAAACTCTCTTTCCGTTGTTCGGCATCATGAGTTACTCCCGCCAAGGATAACCTTCGCTTCGCCCTGCTTGCGCCTGCCTGAG
>JAGYMT010000438.1 GCA_018400335.1 Kiritimatiellia bacterium
CCGGCACAAGGCACGGTGGGGATGCCACATAAGGTACGGTAGAATGCCGCTTGTTCCACTGATCATTTAGTTTGGGCGTTTACTGCGTGAGTAACCGCTGCCGGCGCCCGTGCCTGGCAAGATGACCGCGAACCCCTCACGCCGGCTCAGAAAGCCGACGCAAGCGTCCGGCAGCGGAGAGATATTCACACCCTACTTGATAATCAGACGGGCGAAACGACCTTTTTCATGGTAGGTCGCTCTCCCGGTCGGAGAAAAGCTGTAGAGGGTGCGATCCACCCCCCCCACCCCGCGTACCCGTACACGTCCGACATTGAAATACCAGGGCGCGTCCTCGGTCGGCTTACTTCCCACAACATTATGCAGAGGATCGCCGGCGCCCACATCCTCCGGCATCACAGGCAGCCGAACTGTCAACCGCCAGAAGTCCTCGCCGCGTTCCGTGGCCACCTCGGCCTTCGAGTTCCAGTTGTCGCCGCGTTCACCATAGGCGCGGTTGGAGTCGAACACCACGCCGTCGGGGTTGACCTCGATCTGGTAGTAGGAATGGAAAGGAGTCTCCAGCAAGAACGCCACACTGTCGCCACCCCACACGTCGGGAGTGACGAACAGATCATCCATCTCGGGCTCGTAACAGGTGACGTCGAAGACCAGCGTACCGTCGTCCCAGCCGACCTGGAAGGTGGTCTCCACCTCGGGCTCCTCGCCGTCCACGATCCCCTTCAGCCGATAAACCGGCGGATCGGGGGGACCGGGCAGGACGTGGCCTATGGCGACCGGCGCATCCTCGCGCTCGTCGCCGGCCTCAAGCTGCGCCTGCAAGTCCGCGCGGAGTTTCTCCAATGGGGGCAACTCGTTAATGAACGTCTGGATGCGCTTCCCATGCACCGTATCACCGGCTTGCGCGCGGGCCTCATGCAGTTTCTCGACAAACGGCACACGGTGCTCCAACGGCAGCATGCGCGCTCCCCTTCGGTTGTAATTCTGCTCGGCCGAATCCAACGCCTCCTGCATCACGTCGGCCGCGGGTCCGTAGAACAGATCGTAATACTCCTCCAGCAGCGCGTCAAGGTCCCGTTCAGCATCCCAGAGCAGACGCGACTGGACATAGATGTTGAGGTGGTTGACGGCCGGATTGGGCCACTGGTTCGGCCAACAGTCATTGGAGGGTGTCCCGCGCCGAACCTCGCCCATATCGCCCAGCGACATCCCCTTCAGCGCACGCAAGTCACGTGCGAAAGCGCGCGGATGGATGACCAGGCTGCGGCCAAAGCGGTTGTTCTCATACCGGATCAGACGGTCGGGAGCCAGTTTCTCCCGCCAGGCCGAGATCAGGTCCCAGTAGGACTGCCAGACCTCCGGATCGACCAAACCGGGACGGTTGCGGTTGGCGATCATGACGGCCACATTGGGCGAGAATTTCTCAATCGACCCGGGCGGCCGGATATACTCGGTGTAAGCGCCGCAGGTGATCAGCCGGTCGGGATGGGTCTCGTAGAGTTCCCGCGCCACGCGGTCAACAAATCCCCAGACCAGTTCCGACGGCGTCTTCCCCTCGCAAAGCTCGCACCCACAGTGATGATAGCCGTCCTGCGGCCAGAGATCCATTGCCGGTTCGTCGAAATGGTCGAATGCTGCACGCAGATATTTGACGGTTTCTTCAAACAACCCCGGCGAAGAGAAACAGGCATGGCCGCTGCCGCGGTACTCGGTGTCGCGCTCGCCTCCGTAAAGCGCAAAATATTCCGGATGCTGTTCCTGCATGGTCTTGTTGCGTTGGATCAACCGCATGCCGTGCACATGCATGCTGGCGCCGAGCACCGTATAGCCGTCGTTCAGGCCGAGGCGCAGCCACCAGAGAACGTTATCGGCCGGGGCTATATCGAACCGATTATACCAGCTATGGTTGCGCATCGCGAAGTCCGGGTGCACGGTGCGCTCGACGGTTGGAAGTTCTATCGATTCTCGCTGCGGCACGACCTCACCGGTCTCGCCATGCCAGTACCATCGCACTCCGAGATCACGCAGGAGGGCATACACCGCCTGGAGCGAACCGCCCTCATCCTGCCGCCAGATGCCGGTCGCCCGGTTCCGGCTCGAGGTCGTGCCGCCGTACCAATTCAACGGGTGGGCTTCGGCGCCGACACCGTGCGCCTGTTCATGATGTTTGCCGCCCCCCCGGAGCAGTCACTGGAGTGGTCCGACGCCGGCGTCGAGGGCGCCCACCGCTTCCTCAAGCGCCTGTGGCGCCTGGTTGGCGAACACCTC
>JAGYMT010000439.1 GCA_018400335.1 Kiritimatiellia bacterium
TGGAGCTGGACGCGCATCCTGGGTCAGGTGTGCGGTCTTTATGTCGTGATGGAGACGGAGGACGGGCTCGTGCTGATGGACCCGCACGCCGCGCATGAGCGCGTTTTGTATGAGAAGTTCATGGCCGCGGCCATGACGGGCATGGTTCAGGGGCACGGTCTGCTCCTGCCCGAAACCGTCGAACTGCCGCCGGGAGACGCGTTGTTCCTGAAGGAGCACATGGCGGAATTCAGGAAGATGGGCTTCGGTGTGGATGAATTCGGCGGGGATTCCTTCGTGGTGGACGCCCTTCCGGCGTGCCTTTCCGGAGTGGCGCCGGGCAGCCTTCTCGCGGATGTAATCGCCTCGCTTCGAGAGGCGGGCGGCAGGGCTGCCGCTGAACTGCTGATCGAAGAACGCATCGCCCAGGCGGCATGCAAAGCAGCGGTGAAGGCCGGAAAACAGTTGTCACTGAAGGATATCGAGACACTGATAGGAGAGCTGGCAAAGGCCGAAATGCCCTACACATGTCCGCACGGGCGCCCCATACTTATTCATATTTCACGGCATGAGCTTGAAAAAAAGTTCGGCCGTGCCTGACCGCGTGGCGCTGGTGGCTCCTGGCGGCGGTGTGTTCCCTGAGAAACGCCGATGCATTCTTGTATTTCTCCCTGTCGGCGTCGCTCATCGCATCAAGCAACTGCTTCCTGAGCGCCGCATAAGGCCCGTCTATCAGGCGGAAGAAATGCGAGACATCCTCCAGGATCTGCTTGCTGCTCCGCCCCACGTCCTTCGCGGCATTGGATTTGCCGTTGCCGTGCAGAAACTTCCACAACGAGCTATCCTTGTTCTTCAACTGCGTTTCGTTCTCAATTATGGACAAAACGGACTGCAGATAGAAAACCAGCGTCTTGATCACGAGAACCAGCGAATCCTCGGCAGGAACCATATCCCTATTCCTGCCCGCCAAGAACGAGTGATCGAGAGACGACTGAAGATAATACAGTGTCGCGTCAATCTGCTGCACGCGCCGGACGCCCGCCTTCTCCTTCCTGCACTTACTGAAGGCATCGGCAGCCTTTTCCATAAACGCGTCCCTGCGTCCAAGATGAACCGCCCTGTTTAAATCACAACACAACGTATTTTTCATGATCCACCGCTTGATCCTTGCACAATTGTTTCCTTAATGCCATAATCTCCCGCAGGTTTCAATAGCAATTTTCCTATTTTCAGCCACGAGGAATATCTCATGCTTGACATTAAACTGGTCGAGGAGCAGGAAGACGCCGTGCGGCGCGCGCTTGAGAAGCGGGGCAAGGCAACACGTATTGACGAGCTGATTCGCGCAAATTCCGAGCGGCGCCGTATAATAACCGAAACGGAGGCTCTGAAACACGAACGAAATACCGCCTCCAAGGAAATCGGCAAGCTGAAGAAGGAGGGCCTTGATACGGCGGAGAAACAGGCCGCGGTGAAGACAATAGGCGAAAAGATCGCCGGGATGGACGCGCGGCGGAGGGAGGTTGAGAACGAGTTCGAGGCTCTCATGCTGACCATCCCGAACACGCCCCACTTCAGCGTTCCGGAGGGCACGGGCGCGGAGGAGAACGTGGTCGTGCGAAGCCACGGAGAGATTAGCAAGTTCCCATTTGCGCCCGCGAAGCACGTGGAAATCGCGGAGCGACTGGGAATTATTGATTTCGGCCGCGCGGCCAGAATGTCCGGCGCCGGTTTCGCGCTCTACGTCGGGGACGGCGCCCGGCTTGAGCGCGCACTCATAAGGTTTATGATTGACCTGCACGTCCGCGAACACGGCTACACTGAGGTCTCACCCCCCTTCCTTTGCAGCGCAGACTCGATGACCGGCACCGGGCAGCTTCCCAAGATGGCGGAGGACATGTACGCGGTCGCTGATGAAGATCTCTACCTGGTGCCTACCGCCGAGGTGCCGGTCACCAATATCTTCCGCGACGAGATTATCGAGCGTCCGCTTCCTATCAAGCTAACCGCCTACTCTCCCTGTTTCCGCCGCGAAGCCGGAGCTGCGGGCAAGGACACCCGCGGCCTGATCCGCATGCACCAGTTCGACAAGGTGGAAATGGTCAAGTTCACCGACCCGGCTTCATCCTACGATGAATTGGAGCTGCTTGTCGGAAACGCCGAGGACGTCCTCCAGAGGCTCGGCCTGCCCTACCGCGTGCTGCTTCTCTGCGCCGGGGACATGAGCTTCGCGGCAGCGAAATGCTACGATATCGAGTTATGGGCTCCCGGCTACAACGACTGGC
>JAGYMT010000044.1 GCA_018400335.1 Kiritimatiellia bacterium
AAAGATCTCATACTAATGGCAGGACATCGAAAGAGCAGTTTAAAAGCTGAAAGAGTTGCGGTTGAGCTCTCCACCCATGATGCGGCAATTCTCGACAGTATTTCTGATGGCGTTTTCACCGTGGACGGGGACTGGAAGATAACTTCTTTCAATCGTGCCGCCGAGGAAATCACAGGGACAAAACGCAGGGATGCCGTGGGGAAGCCATGCTCAGAGGTTTTTCGCGCAAGCATGTGTGAGACCGAATGTGCGTTGCGTCAGACTCTCAAAACCCGCAAACCGGTTATTAACCGATCGGCGTTCATAGTGAGCGCCGACGGGCGTCGCATACCTATAAGCGTTTCGACGGCCATATTGCGCGATGCCGGGGGACGCGTCATAGGCGGCGCCGAGACTTTTCGCGACCTGAGCCTGGTGGAGGAGCTGCGCAGGGAAATCGAGGGGCGCTTTCAGATGGGCGACCTGGTCAGCCGCAGCGCCGCGATGCGGAAAATTTTCGATATACTTCCACAGGTCGCGGCGAGCGACAGCACCGTTCTGATTCAAGGTGAAACGGGGACGGGCAAGGAACTGCTTGCTCGCGCTATTCACGACATGAGCAGGCGAAAGAAGAAGCCGTTCGTGGCTGTCAACTGCGGAGCGCTGCCGGACAGCCTTCTCGAATCGGAACTGTTCGGCTACAAGAAGGGCGCCTTCACCGGAGCGGACAGGGATAAGCCCGGCAGGTTCGCGCTTGCCGAAGGCGGATCAATGCTGCTGGACGAGATAGGGGAGGTTAGCCCGGCGTTGCAGACCCGACTGCTCAGGATACTCGAAGAGAAGACCTATGAGCCACTCGGTGGGACGCGGATGCTGCGGGCGGATGTCCGCGTGATAGCTGCGACGAACCGCGACCTTGCCGCGGCGCTTAAGAAGGGCGATTTCCGACAAGACCTTTTCTACCGCATCAATGTGGTGAGAATCGAACTCCCCCCCTTACGCAACCGGAAAGAGGATATTCCGCTGCTCGTTGAACACTTCATCGCTCGGTTCAACAGGCTGCAGTTGCGGTCGGTGAAAGGCATTAACAGCGAGGCAATGGCTTTCCTTATGGCACATGATTATCCCGGAAACGTGAGAGAGCTGGAGAACATAATAGAGCATGCCTTCGTCCTTTGCGGCAGCGATGCCATAGAGCCGCGCCACCTTCCGGAGGCATTTGTGGCTCGACTGCCTGCCCGGGCGCCCGCTGCGGCAGATATGCCATCCACCGTGCGCGCTGCCGAAGCTCAGGCCATCCGCGCCGCCCTGGAGCGGAATCATTACAACCGCCTGGCGGCGGCACACGAGCTCGGTCTGCACAAGAGCACCTTTTTCCGTAAGGTCAAGGCGCTCGGCATCGGGCTCCCTGAAAAGGACGGGCGGACAGCCAGGAGTGCGGAACAAACAGGGCGAAGACAATAGTGCAAAGGACTTCTAACCTCGTTATTGCTTTACTGCTGTGCTTCCTCTTCATGGCCGTAGCGACATTCGCCTCTGATTTCAGCAATTCTCATAATGCCAACGGCAGCGGGCTCGTTCCGCCTTTGTCCCGACTCCCGACCTCCCGGAGCGTCGGGACTTCGATGGCGGGGCTACGGTGGACAAGAGCGTCCGCTGTACAAGACAGAAACGGCGGAGACCGCCGTGTCCAAGGGCTGCCAACGGCAGTAGGCGCTCTTGTCCGCCCGTGGCAAAGCGAGCCTGCTGCAACTGTTTTTACAAGTCAAAACGCGAATTACAACTCTGATGTTCCCGAGAGTGGCGCTGCGGCTGATGCGACCGGGCGCATGATGACGCTGATGCTGCAGCTTGGAGTGATCCTTTTCGCGGCGCGCCTGGGCGGCATTCTGTTCGAGCGCCTGCGTCTTCCGGTCGTCCTTGGCGAGCTTTTCAGTGGCGTTCTGATCGGGCCGGAAATCCTCGGAGCATTGCCTATAATAGGCTTCCCGCACGGCTTGTTTTATCTCGATCCTTCATTTGCCATGGAGTCGCTGCCGGTTTCTCCTGAGCTTTACGGAATCTGCGCTCTCGCTTCAATTGTTCTCCTGTTCATCGTTGGGCTTGAGACAGACATTAAGATGCTGATGCGTTATTCCCTGGTCAGCGGACTCGTGGGCACCGGCGGTGTTGTTCTGTCTTTTCTGCTTGGGAACCTGGCAACGGTTTTCTTCTCGCCCATGTTACTTGGCCGGCAGCTCGGAATGCTGGATGCGCCCTGCATTCTTATGGGGGTGATTTCAACCGCAACTTCGGTGGGAATAACCGCGCGGGTGCTGTCGGACTGCCGCAAGCTCGAGTCGCCTGAAGGCGTCACCATTCTGGCCGGCGCGGTTGTGGACGACGTCCTCGGAATTATAATGCTGGCTGTGGGGATGGGCGTCATCAATGCCACGCGGGGCGGATCCATTGACTGGTGGCGAATCGCAAATATCGCGGGCATGGATTTCGGGCTGTGGATAGCTGTTACCGCGATCGGTCTGATTGCCGCGCAGCGAATCAGTGCGATGCTCAAAATCTTCCGGCATCGCAGCGTTATTGCCGTCATGGCGCTGGGGTTGGCGCTTCTACTTGCCGGCTTTTTTGAGGGCGCCGGCCTGGCAATGATCATAGGCGCTTACGTGATGGGGCTTTCGCTATCGACAACTGATTTAAAGCGGGTGATCCAGGAAAGGCTTCAAGGACTGCATGTTTTCCTCGTGCCTGTTTTTTTTGCGGTTATGGGTATGCTCGTGGATATTCGCGCACTCGGGTCGCCGGTGGTCATCTTGTTCGGCGTGGCCTTTGCGCTTGTCGGAGCATTTTCAAAGATAGTCGGCTGCGGCCTGCCTGCTCTGGCATCCGGGTTCACGCGATGGGGCGCACTCCGCATCGGCATTGGAATGCTGCCGCGCGGCGAGGTGACCCTGATCGTTGCCGGCGCAGGACTGTCGGCGGGCATGCTGAGCTCCGAGCTTTTTAGTGTGGTGGTGTGTATGACCTTCTTTGCCGCGTTAGCGGCGCCGCCGGCGCTCGTTGCCGCATTCCGACATCCGGCGGAGGGGCTGAGGCATCCGAGGCCGGATACGCGGGAGCTTGTGCTGCGCTATTCCTTCCCGAACCTGGAAGCCGCGGCTATGCTGATGCAGAGATTGAGCGCTGCCTTTGATGCGGAGGGTTTCTACGTGCATACGCTAGACTCTAGGGAGCGTTCCTACCAGGTGCGCAAGGATGATGTCGTCATAGGGTTCCGCCAGCAGGAGCGGGAAATAGTGTTCGTCTGTGACGAGTCCCAGCAGACTTTCATCAAGACCGCGGTTCTTGAAGTGCTCACCGACATGGAGCTCCTCCTGAATGCCCTGCGCAAGCCCCTGGATCCCACGCTTGTCGCGCTTGGATTCAGCTCGGACGGCGCCGTTCCTGCCCGGGGACGCATGGATCCGTCCGCCTATCTCGACCGGCGACTGCTGTTTCCGGAAATGTCTCCTTCCAGTAAGGATGGTGCCATTGCTTTTCTTGTTGACCGGATGGCGGAGCTCGGCCTGGTACGCGATCGCGCGCAGGCGCTTAACGACGTTCTTCAGCGCGAGCGGGTGATGTCCACCGGCATGCAGGATGGTATCGCCATTCCCCACGCGCGCAGCGATAGCGTGGAGAAGCTGGTGTGCGCCGTAGGGCTTTGCCGCGACGGGATTGATTTCACGGCATTGGACGGCCAATCTTCCCGCATAGTCATCCTCACGCTTGCGCCCCGCCGCGAAGCCGCTCCGCACATGCAATTTATGGCGTCCGTAGCAAACGCTCTCAATGCGCAGGGCCGTGGGATGTTGCTTGCCTGTCGCGATGCTGCGACCATGTTTGCGGTCTTAAGCGGTGCGCGGCGTGAAGCGGCGTCAGTTTCTGCCGCGGCACAGGGAAAGGCATCGCTTGCCATGTGGCTGAAGCGTCCTCTGGTAACAGTCAACCTCCATGCACGGACTAAGTCGGGAGTTCTTGATGAGTTGCTCGCCCTACTCTCTGCCCACCTGCAATTGCGGGATATCACTGCGGTGCGCCAAGCGATCCTTGAGCGGGAGGAGCAGATGTCCACCGGAATGCAGAACGGGGTTGCAATTCCTCACGCCAGAACGGACCAGGTTGGCGAGCTGGTCTGCGCCCTGGGGCTCCATAAAACGGGAATTGCTTTCGGAGCGCTGGATGGAAAACCCTCTCATATTTTCGTTCTGACGCTCTCCCCTGCGAGCGGAGCGGGGCAGCATATTCAGTTCATGGCAGTCGCATGCCGCTTCCTGGATGCTTCGGGACGCGAGCGTCTGCTCCAGTGCGGAAACGACGATGAACTGTGGGTGGCTTTGACCGGCTGATATAGAATTTTAGATTTCAGATTTTTGATTTTTGATTGAAAAACCAGTCGAATTGGGCTTGGATTTTGAAGTTATTTTTCTGAAACACTATAGCCGAAGGCGGAATGCCGAGCTGGTGCTCGGCGATCCCGGGGGTGCAGACTTGTCCGCCGAAGGCGGAATGCCGACCTTATCACGGATTCAGGCTCATCCTATTCCCTTTGGCGTCCCCGGCGTCTTGGCGGTTGCGTTTCCGTGCCGGGCATTGCCGATAAGTCGTCCATGTATTGCCGATATTGTGCCGATAAAATGTAAGTGCGAGCCTTGCGGGAGGGATCCGCCACTTCCAGCCAGCCATCCGAGACCCACTCTTTCAGCAGCACCCGGACCATTCGATCCGAGAGGGCCAGCGCCTCGGCGACATCGCTCGACACAATGCGATCTTTCCGGGCAAAGAGCGCCAAAACGGTTCTCGCCCGCCGATCAAGACGGCGCAGACAAGCCAGTTCAGGTTCCACCCCCGCCTCCACCAGCCGGCTTGCCTCAACGGCAACGGCTTCAAACGTTGTTGTCAGCGTTTCGATGAAGTACTCCGTCCAGCCGCTCAGGTTCGCCTCGGCTCGACCCATGTAGTAGTTATGGTGCGGGTGGACAGCAAGGGCGTTGTAGTATCCCGCCAGATCGCGCGCATAGAATTCCTCGACCGAAAGAAAGCCGTTCAATCCGTATCCGGACCGATGCAGGATGAACGTCGCCAGCAGGCGCGCGGTTCGTCCGTTTCCGTCGTAGTAGGGGTGGATGGTCACGAACTGGTAGTGGGCCAGGCCGGCAATGATGGGAACGGGCATCTCCGCGCGCAGAGCCGACTCGATCCAGGTCACAAGTTCCTGCATCAGCCCCGACACATCTTTCGCCTCGGGGGGAAGATACACCAAGGCGCCGCTGCCGGCGTCCCGAATGGCATTCTGCCCGTCGCGATACGGTGTCGGCCTCGCACGCGGACCCTTCTCGACCATGGCATGCAAACGCCGGATCAGATCTTCCGTTACCGGGCGGCCCCTTTCGGCCCACTCATCAACGCGCAAACGCGCGTTCCAGTAGTTTCGCACCTCCGACACATCGCGTTCACGGCCTTGAAAGACCGCCCGGTCGTCCCGAATCACCCGTTCGGCCTCATCCAACGTCAGTCGGTTCCCCTCGATCCGCGTGGAAAAGTGGGTGGACCGCACCCGCGCCTGACGCCGCAGTTCCGCCTCAACCGGCGGAGGCAGCGGGATATGGGCAATCTCCGTCCTGATGGCCTCGATCCGCATCAACCCCTTCGCGGCCTGTTGGCTGATGCTGAACAGCGGCGCCCAAGTCCGCTTATCGCTCTTGGCGTCTTGGCGGTTCATTTCCGTATCCTAATTGGGTTTACCGCTGTCATATATTCTTCCGGCTGATGAGATTGATGATCACTTTGCAGAGCGCGTCCTTTACCGGAGAATGCCGCAGTCGGCGCCGCCAGCGTCCTCAAGGCGGACAGGACGTTTTCCCATTCCGGCGCCCAGGCAACCCGGCGGATCAGGCCGTCATTTCGCGGACGATGCGGGCTATGTTGTCCGGGGTGAATCCGAATTCCTTTGCGAGCACCTTGTAGGGGGCGGACATGCCGAAGCGGTCGAGCCCGAACATTTTGCCCTTCGGTCCGACGTATTTCTCCCAGCCCATAGTCGAACCGGCCTCGATTGCCACTCGCGCGCGGCAGTAGGGCGGCAGGACGCTCTTTTTGTATTTGTCCGGCTGCTTCTCGAAGAGCTCCCACGAAGGCATGCTCACAACGCGCACGTTGAGGCCCTCGTCCCCGAGGATCTTCGCTGCATCCAGCACTAGTTCCACCTCGGAGCCAGTTGCTATCAGAATGACCTTCGGGCGGCCCTTAGCGCTCTGCCAGAGCACGTATGCGCCCTGCTCCAGCCTCTTCGCAGGCGGGTATTTCGAGCGGTCAATGACCTTCAGGTTCTGACGCGTGAGCAACAGTGCGGTCGGGCCTTCCGTGTTCTTCAGGGCAGCGACCCATGCAGCGGCGGTTTCCGTGGGATCGGCGGGGCGGATAACCGTCATGCGCGGGATCAACCGCAGCGCGCCAATATGCTCGATCGGCTCGTGCGATGGGCCATCCTCACCGACGTAGAAACTATCGTGCGTGAGAACGTAGATCACGGGCAGGCGCATGATGCAGGCCATGCGTATGGCAGGCTTGAAATAATCCGAGAACACGAAGAAGGTCGCGCCGTAGACCTTGAACATCCCGTGCAGGGCCATGCCGTTGAGAATCGCGCCCATCCCGTGCTCACGCACGCCGAAATGAAGGTTGCGTCCTGTAAACGCGCCGCGGTTCACGTCGCCAAGCCCTTCCATCAAAGTCTTCGTGCTCGGCGCGAGATCGGCGGAGCCGCCAACGAGGCTGGGCAGCGCCTTTGCGAGGCCCTGCAGGACCTTGTGGGACGCGTTGCGGGTGGCCACCGGCTTATCGAGCTCGAAAGCCGGCAGGAATTTTTCAAGGTCAGCGGGAAGCTTTCCGGCCGCGCAGGAATCCCACTCCATGGCTTTGCGCGGATTCTTGATTCGGTAGTCGGAGAACCTGCCCTGCCAGACCTGCTCGACGGCCTGAAGCTCCTTGAGACGTGCGGCGAAAATCGCGCGCGCCTCCTCCGACACATAAAAATCGCCGTCCTCCGGGAGCCCCATATGCTTCTTCGCGCACTTCACGTTATCGGGACCGAGCGGCTCGCCGTGCACCTTTGCGCTGCCCTCGAGGGCGGGACATCCCTTGCCGATGCAGGTATTGCCTATTATCAGCGTAGGCCGTTCCTTCTCGGCATGCGCCTGCTGAATTGCCCGGTCGAGTTCCTCGTAGTTGTGGCCGTCGGTTTCGATCACGTTCCAGTGATAGGCATCGAAGCGCTTCCTCACGTCATCGCTGTAAGCTATGCTGGTCGAGCCCTCGATGGTGATATGGTTGTTATCATAGAAGACGATCAGCTTATTCAGGCCGAGGTGGCCGGCCAAGGCAAAGGCCTCGTGGGAAACGCCCTCCATCATGTCGCCGTCGCCGCAGATCACATAGGTGCGGTGGTTAACTATCTCGGTGTCGGGGGAATTAAACCTGGCGCCCAGCATGGCCTCGGCGAGCGCCATGCCCACGGCGTTCCCGCAGCCCTGGCCGAGGGGGCCGGTGCTTGTCTCGACGCCGGGCGTGATGCCGTATTCCGGATGGCCGGGCGTCCTGGTGTCCCACTGCCTGAACCCGCGCAGCTCGTCGAGCTTGAGGTCATAGCCGGACAGGTGCAGGAGGCTGTAGAGCAGCATGCTGCCGTGTCCCGCGGAGAGGACGAATCGGTCGCGATCCGGCCATGCCGGATTCGTGGGACAGTGCTTCAGGTGCTTCAGGAAAAGCACCGCGGCGTAATCGGCGGTGCCCATAGGCATGCCCGGGTGGCCTGAATTGGCCTTCTGCACTCCATCAATTGAAAGACCGCGAATTGTGTTTGCGGCAAGCTCGAAATTCATCTTGTTCCTCCGTATGTGTCATATTTCAGATAAAACATCTTGCAATTATTATCTTATTGAAGATCATTGCCGATGTAAAGAATCTTGTTTTCAATATCGGAAGATTGGAATGATGGAATGATGGAAGGATGGAAGGATCGAGCAACGAGGCAGGGAAAGAAGTCCCATTCTCACTATTCCACTATTCCACTATTCCAACATTCCAATATTCCATTATTCCAATATTCCATTATTCCAATATTCCATTATTCCAACATTCCCGTCCCTATGGGACGACTGTGAAAGGGGATCGGTTAAATGAAAGTGCTTGTTGTCAACACGGGAAGTTCATCGCTCAAGTTCAACCTCTACGAAACCGAAGGTGAGGCGCTGCTCGCAAAGGGCCTGATCGAGCGTCTTAAGTCGGCCGGCGCGGAGTTTTCGTATTCCAACAACCGCGACCAGTCATTCAATAAGAACGTGTCCGCCGACTCCTACGACGCCGCCATAGCGCACGCCTGCGACGCGCTTACGGACAAGGATATCGGGGTCATAGGCGGGCTCTCTGAAATCCAGGGGATCGGACATCGCGTGGTGCACGGCGCTGAAATTTCAGAGTCGCTCAAGATAACCGATTCCGTCAAGAAAGTCATCAGGGACTGCATACCTCTCGCGCCGTTGCACAACCCGCCGAACATCGAGGGCATAGAGGCATGCGAGCGGCGTTTCCCGGGAATTCCCATGGTTGCTGTTTTCGACACCGCGTTTCATCAGACCATGGCGCCGGCAGCATATTCCTATGCCATTCCCCATGAAATTGCCGAAGAGCACAGGATTCGCAGGTACGGATTCCACGGCACGTCGCACAGCTACGTGGCAACGGCGGCAGTGCGGGTCCTCGGCAAGCCGATTGAAGAGCTCAAGTTGATCACCGCGCACCTCGGCAACGGCTGCAGCATCACGGCCATCAACGGCGGCAAAGTCGCGGACACTAGCATGGGCATGACACCGCTTGAAGGGCTGGTCATGGGCACGCGGTGCGGGGATATTGATCCGGCCGTGGTGCTCTTCCTCATCGGGCTCGGCAACAGCAGGGAGGCGACAGACAAGATGCTGAACAAGCAGAGCGGTCTTCTCGGCCTGGGCAAGATCGGCAGCAACGATATGCGGGACATACTGAAGGCGGCGGCCGACGGCAACAGTCAGGCGGAGCTTGCGATCGAGGTGTTCGTCCACCGGCTGGTGAAATACGTCGGCGCATACGCCGCCGTTCTAAACGGGTTTGACGCGCTCATCTTCACGGCGGGCATCGGGCAATACGCATCGCGGGTGCGCTCGCTGGTCTGCGAAAAACTGACGTTTCTCGGTGTCCGCATGGATGAAGCCCGGAACGAGGCCAACGAGGGGAACATTTCGGAGCCCGGCACGCAGCCGGCGGTATTGGTCATCCCGACCAACGAAGAGCTTCTTATCGCCAGAGAGACGGCGAGAGTTCTGGGGTGATGCCCGAGGGCGGAGGATTCTATTCTCG
>JAGYMT010000440.1 GCA_018400335.1 Kiritimatiellia bacterium
ACCCGAGTTGTCGAGTGAATTCGCTCTCGCCGACGTAGATCGTCACCGGCAGCACATCGCTGTGCGCTGCACCGATCGGCAGTTCGGCGCCGCTGATCTTCTTGACGTATTTTTGCAGTTCTTCGGCAGCCAGATTCTGCATGCGCGTGGGCTGTTCGGCAATGATAATTGCCGCCTTTGGCTGCCCATCCTCCACGATGAGCGTCTGAGCCGACACTTGCGCCGCGAAGCCCGCGGCAAGGATGCCCGAAAAGGCAAGCCGTATGATCCTGTTCATGATTTTCGATCTCAACGTGTTCCTCATAATATCTCCTCCTGTAGTTTTACGGTTTATCAATCAAACTGGTTGGGGTTGTATTTTTTCAAGTAGCGATTGCCCGGCTGGAAATAGGACCCGCTGATCGTGAAAGGGTGTTCCTCCCTTCTTTTATCGATTTCCGTCCAGATATCCTTCCATTTGGCTTCTGCGGCCGATCGGGCCTCGGGATCCTGGCCCCTGGTCTCGGCCATCCGGTCGATGTACGGCTCCATCTCCCGCATCAGGCGCAGGTAATCCAGCCCGGCGCGCACAAACGCAACACGTTTGCCGTACACATCCTCACCGCCGCCGGTCTCCGCCGTCGCCCGGTCCAGACGGGCATAGACGTCATCGAAGAAATCCTTGTTCCACACCTCCCGCTCGCTTTCCTTCTCGAACCCGATTTGTTCCGCGGCCCGAGTAATCGCCTCCCAGTAGCCGGCCATGGTCTCCGCGGCCGGACCAAACGCGCGCCGGTAGTAGTCCGCGAGAATCGCTTCGCCGTCGGCATAGGGGTTCCAGGCCATCTGGGCGAGCATGTAGTAATGCGGCCCCTGCCCCGCCCAGCCCCCGAATATCCAGTCCATGGCGACGCCAATCACCTTGTGTTCGGCGGCAAACCGCATATCCTCGATCACGCGGCGCGGCGCGGCGTTGGGGAGCCCGGCCTTCCAGCCCGCGGCGGAGCTCAGATTCGGGCGCCAGATCAGCCTCTGCGCAATCTTGCTCCACTGGACCATCCATTCACGTTGCTCCTCGTTGGGTTGGTTGTGAAAACTCCACACGCCGGAGACGAGCACGTTGTTGTCGGGCTCCGCAGCGACCGGCGGGGGACGCGAAACGCCGTAGGCCATAGCGGCGACCAACAGGTCTTCCCGGTCGGGGAAGCGTTCGCGGAGTTTCCGCGCCAGGGTATTGGCGAAGGTGATCTGCCGGTCGGTCATGGCCACGTATTTCCGCGCACGTCCCTGCCTGACGTAGTGAAACGTCTGAGCCTCCGGGTGATCCCATGCACGGCAGTTCTCACAGGTGCAGTAACCGTATGTCCAACCGTCGTTGGCGTTGGCGCCGAAGACGACGCGATTCGGATTGAGCCGTAACGATTCCTCAACGTCGCTGAGCCATTGCTCCCAGACGGCGGGACTGGACTTGCAGATCTTGGACGTCCGACCGCCGGGGTAGCCACGGCTGCCGTCCGACTGCAATGCGAGGTACTCGGGATGGGTCTCGTGGAAGCGGGCCCACCAGTCGCTGAACGGATGCCCCGGATTGAAGGAAAGCGAGTCCAATTGCAGCCGCTGGTGGCGGGCCCATTCGTGTCCGTGCAGCGGTCGCTGCAGGGTATAGATCATGAAAATGAGATGTCGGCTGCGGAATTGCGGGTGATAACGGTACACGAACGGTTCGAAGGCGATGGTAGGCTTTTCCAGCACATCCACCCCCAGTTCGCCCGGCCAGAGCCACCGCACGCCCAGGTAGTCCTGCAGGAACGTATACACCGCGTTCACAGTGCCGTATTCCTGCTGTATGCCGTCGATTTCCCGGCCCCTGCGGTCCGTAGTCGTCATGTGCCCGGGGTTCCAGCGGTCGCGGCCGGCAATGACAAGGTGATTGCCGTTCGCCGCGATCAGTATCTCTTCGGGATGTTCGAACTCGAAATCGAGGTCAGTGAACAAATCGTCCAGCACCGGCTGGTATCCCACCCAGATGGCACTTTCGGGGACCGGGTCGGGGGCGCCCTCAATCACTTCAGGGAGCGCACCGCTGGTTTTTTCGATATATTCCGCCAGTTCCCTTGCCGCTCCGGCGGTCATAGGGGGAGCATCTTCAAAAAGAATAATCGGTGCCGGGCTTTCACGATCCTTCACAATCTCCAGAGTTTCAGCATAAGAACTCACCGAAAACGTCATACCGACAGATAAAATCGCGGTAAATATTACTTCTTTCATATGACTTACCTCTT
>JAGYMT010000441.1 GCA_018400335.1 Kiritimatiellia bacterium
GAAGGACATAGAGAGCATGAGCAGTAGAAGCGGCGCCCTCGTAAAATTGCGCAACCCGATTTTGAACCTTGCCGGAACCCGCGTGAGTTCTCACGAACGCAGCGCCTTTATAGCGTCCCGGTAGCGGCTCAAGGTCATCTCGATTTCAGAGCGGCGGCTGCGCGCCATCCACAATTTCTCGAAGCGCTTCATGAGTTCGGACATTTCCGAGGCGAGCTGTTTGCGTGCGGCCGCGGTGTTCTCGCCGCCGTGCCCGAGAACCGCGAGCTTGCGCGCGGCGTGGATAGTGGCGTCAACCGCGAACACGTAATACGGCAATATCCCGCGCGGATCGGCTTCGCGCCGACCGGCCTGTCTGGTAAATGCCTTCCTTATCGCATCGAGCCGCTTGATCGTCCGCCGCCCGAGCGCGGCGTTCCACGGGATAGGGCGTTTCACAACGGCGCCCTTCTCGATAATGGAAGCATCGGTCTTTCGCCTGGCAAGCAGCTCGTCATCCGGCTTGGCGAAGAACAGATGCAGCCAGGCGCTCTGGTAGCGTCCGGCCACGCCGAGGTGCGAAATCTCGCCCATCTCGTCCAGCGCGCGGCGGAAAGCGGCATCCTCTATATTGAGGAACAGCTTGCAGAACCGCGCGGAGAAGGACTTGCGGTCGGCCTTGTGGTTCCACGCCTGCTCTGCGCCGAAGAGATAGCCCGGCCAGGAGTATTCGACGAAGTTGTAATGTCCGCCGTCGCCCCAGTCGGTGTTGAGCATTCCGCCGGCGCCGTGTTTGACCGCCGCGCGCGCCCAGTTGGCAATGTTGTCGAACGATTCCGGCACGCGCGGATAGAGCGTAACGTAGGAGCAGACCGAGGGGCACACGTGCGTCTCCAGGCCGGTGGCGGTGAAATCCTTCAGCCGCTTGAAGTCATCGCCTGAATGGTACGCCCAGTCGAGCACCGTGACGTCCTTCGGAATGTCCTTGATGAGATCGGGGTAGTGGCGGATGATGTCGCCCCAGAACTGGATGCGCTTGCCGTATTTCTTCGAGATGGTGTTGAGCTTCTTGATGTGCCCGAGGTAGAGTCTGCCGTGTCCGATCTTCTTCGCCAGCGCATGGCTCTGTCCGCAACCGAGATCCCACGTTTCATCGCAGCACACATTGAATTTGTCCGACGTGAAGCAGGGCAGAAACTCGCCGAAAAGCGCGTCGAGGAAATCGTAGACCTTCGGGTTGGCCGGCGCGAGCGACTGCGCGATGGCGCCGGTCGCCAGGCCTGGCTTCTCCTTAAGCGCCTCGGGATGATACTTGAGACATCCGAAATCCTCGGCCAGTTTGTGGTACGGCTTGTGGCGGAGCACGGTGTGCATGTGTCCGAAGCTTGCGAGGGAGGGTACGAGCTCGATGCCGCGCTCGATACAGTGCCTGTCGAGCCGCATGATGTCCGCCGCGGAAAGCGGGTCGGCGCCGCTGCCGATGAGCGGGTGGCGCCGGAAGATGAAGGTGTGCTCGATGTAGAGCTGCAGCTCGTTCAGCTTGTATTCCGCCATTCCGTCGGCCAGCTCGAACAGGCGCTCGATCAGCGGCACGCGTCCGCGGCATACGTCGTAGTAGACCCCGCGCGCCGGCAGGTCCGGCCAGTCCTCGATCTTGAGGCCGGGCAGGCTTCGTCCGCTCTGGCGGATAACCTGCGCCAGAGTCGCCGCGCCGTTGCGCACCCCGGCGGGGCTGTCGCCAACGATCACGATTCCCGCGGGGGATATGGTGAGGCGATAGCCCTGCGGCCTGCAGGCTCCGTCAAGGGCCAGGGTAAAGGTGTCGCGTATGCCGCGCGCGGAGATGGCGATATCGCATTCGCGGTCGAGCGACGCCGCGAGGTCTTCGGCGATGCTCATCAGCGCGGTGGAGGCGATGCCGATCGAAGGACGTTTCGGAAGGGCTAGGGTTGACGAGACAGTGGAAACTTTTTTCGGCTGCGGAATAAAAACGAGCGACATATCATCTCCTGTCCGGGTTGTTGGTGATTCCTGGTCAATAGCATCCTACGGAAGAGTGGAATGATGGAATAATGGGGATGGGATTGAGGAGCAAAATACGGCAAGCAGAAAACGGGAAGTATTCTGAACCTTAACAATCCTGCTGTATTCTACAACTCTGTGATACCCAACATTCCATTATTCCAATATTCCACCATTCCCGTCTCTATGGGACGACGGTGATTCCTGGTCAAGAACGGGCGCAAGATTGCCAGAAAGCGCGCTGTATGTCCAGCAATTCT
>JAGYMT010000442.1 GCA_018400335.1 Kiritimatiellia bacterium
TGACCCGCAAGCCGCGTATGCAAGGCTTGCCGCCCATCACCTCCGGATCAAATGTGATTCGATCAATGATTTTCGTATCCTTATTCCCTCCACGAGTCAGAGGCTGTTTTGATGCTCCATATAATCACATTGTGATCGCCTCGTCAATTTCCGAATGTTTCCATTTTCTGAGCGCCCCAACTTGACCACGGTTCGAGTATGTTCATACAACTTTCATCTACAGGCGGACAGGTGCCATCTGCGTCTTGTATCTTGCGCGTTCATGCCAATCTCAAAATCTCTATGTAGCCGAATATATTTGGCCGTCATTTACTGATCAGCTTAGGCAGCATCCGCTCCGCGATGTCGGCGGCGGCTTCCTGGAGCGCCTTCTTGCCGGCGATCTGCTCGGTGAGGTCAACTTCGACGCTGGTCTGGCGGTCAATGGCGATGATCTCGCCGGTCTTGGCGTCAACGGCCTTTATCTCCACGCGCGCCTTCACGCTGACCAGGTTGCCGCGCCTGCCTGCGAATTCGCTGAAGCCTTCGCCCTTGATGATCACATCGGCCTTCCTGGCGCCGCCTTCCTTGGCATCAATGACTTCAAACCCCGTATCCTTGCAGAACAGGATCATCTCGGTCTCGGCGGCCGGATCAATCACCGCCTGCCCGACATGGCGTTCCTCGATTTGAATAACAACAACGGGGCGTTTCGCTTCGCCCAGGAGCTTGCCGAGCGCGGCAATGCGGTCCTCGGTCTTCACCTGTTTCGCCACCAGTTTGTCGGCTTGTGTTACTATCGTCTTTGCGACCAGCTCGGCCAATTGCTCGACAAGCGGACCTATCTCGTCGCTGGTTTTCCCCTTCACGGATTCGCCGAGCACGCGGCTGGTTTCCGTGCCGATCACCTTTGCCACGATGTAGAGTGTCTTATCGGCTTCAATAACGGAGCCTGTCACGAGAATCTTTGCGCCGGTCAACTGGCCCACCTTCACGGCCTGGTCGGCCTGTACCATTCCGGAGAGGTTCAGTTCCTGCTCGCTCATGGTCTTCTTGAGGTCCGCGCGATCAACGAGGTAGATATCCGGGTTGGCGACCATGGAGGCGAACAGTATATCGCTCGCCTTCTCTCCGTAGCCTTTTGCGCCTGCCCCTCGCTCCTCGAAGGCAAATATGGCTGTCGGATACACGGGCCGGACCTCGTCCTTTTCAGCCGCCCCGGCCAAGCCGCAAACCATTCCCGCCGCAAGCATTCCGATTCCGAGTTTCGTCAATGAATTCATTCTCTCCTCCTTGTTGGTTTATTGGTCCTATTTCTCATCCGTCAAATACGAAAGAATCCTTTCCAGCAGAAAGCGGGGCGTTGGACCCGATTCCCACTTCTCCATTATACTGAAACAGCATATGACAATGCGGCCTTTTCCGAATCGCGCCTCGATCCACGGCCAGGCCGAGGCATCATCCGTCATCTGGGCAAGCACAACTCCCCGCTCACCTGTCAACTTAAGTCCGCCGGCTTTCAATTTGCCGTCCGGCGGCCATGCTTTGGAGTCCAGTCGCTTGTCCAGGCTCCTGATGATGTCTTCTCTCCGGAACGCCAGGAACGAGGGCTCGGCCAGTCCGTCAATTCCGGCCAGCGGGATTTCACCGTCCGCCGGAGCAAGGCACAGGACGGTTGACCCGTTCGATGCAAGCCGCAGGATCTGTTCGGGCAGGGCGCGATACTCGCGCATGGAAACTCCTTCGCCGATTATCACAAATCCTTTTTTCATCTCGGCCAGGGCGTCAATATTCTTTGTCGGCTTGAAAGGAACGTCGAGTTTCGACAGCGCATCACCCGTTGTTTCTTCAGGATCGAAGATGATGAGCTCCAGTCCTTCCAGCCATTTCTGTCGGTCATGGAACGGATTCTCAGGAAATATCCTTATAGGGATCTCATCGCCGGCAGCTTCTTTTTTCTCGTTTTCCGCGATGAGCGAAAGGGCCAGCTTTGCCTCGTAAATGACGCCGGGCTTCACCTCGGGGACCATGAACCGGATTTCGGCGGCATCGGTCATCCCTGCGCCGATGCTCACGTTCAACTCGCCGCGCTCGATGGTGCGGGCGTCATCGAAGAAGCGCCAGCCGAGTCTTCCCTCGAACGCAGAGGGACTCGACACCCTCGCGTGGAAGACAACCTCCCCGCCGCCGAACACGCCCGACCATTGCTCCTGCAGTTTCACGGAGACCGATGGCTCCGCCGCCGGCGCCGCTGTCACGAGCGCTACGAGAAAAGCC
>JAGYMT010000443.1 GCA_018400335.1 Kiritimatiellia bacterium
AAGCCGTTTGAAGGCAGGGCTGTTCGCCCCGAACGGCCGCCTGTTCCATCCCGTGATGATGCATCGCGCGGCAGGAGAGAACTGCCAATCCTGATTTCCTTCATACCGGAGAGGAAGGGCTTGAGGCCGGTTGCCGATTGGCTGGCCGGAACGAGAAAAGCTCACTCTCTCGAGTCGGTCGCGGCGATGTTCCTGAGCAAGCCCGAGTACTTCGCCGTGAAACTGGAATCAGCTTCGATGGAGGATGGCGCCGCGCCCGTCAAGATGTGCCAGTGCGCCGTATGTCAGGGCGTGTTCCTCGAAAAGGAAGATGCGGCGGCTCATGCGCTGGCAGCGCATCTCGACATGTTTTACAAGACCGAGGAAGTCCAGGTTGAGCCGCCCAAGGGCAATTTCATTTGCGTAGCGGCATGCGGGTTGAGCGGCGAACTGCTGGGGCCGCCCAACTATCACGGGTATAATGAGCGTGTTCAGGAAGTTCATAAGACGAAGTTCCCGAATATGTCCATCGAGGAGTACCGCAAGAAAATCGTGAACAGGAAGGAGCCGGAACTGCTCGATCAGTGGAAATCAGGCGTTTGCCGCCAGATCCGCTATTCGACTATCGAGCCCGCGGCACCGGAAACCTTTTCCCGCCGCGCGGATGTGGACGAGCATTTCATCCGGCATCACGCAGCCGCGGTGGTCAGGGAAGGCCGCCGCTTCATTGTGCCAGGCACTGTGATGTTGGGCTCTTCAGTGGCGCGGCTCGCGGCAGCGGTGAATGATAGCTGGCGCAGGGAGAAGCGGTTCTCGTCAAAGATGGGAAGAGCCCTCCAGCCGGCCTTTAAGCACCTGGGATTGCACGTTTTCAAGGCCGGCGACAAGATCCCTTACGTGACGGCCATTCGCCCCCATTACCTTGCTCCCGGCCATGCAACTGAAGATATGAGAAAGGTTCTTGATCGGCTGGCGAACGGTCCTCTGAACAGCAGGCTGGAATTGATCGGCGCAGTGCGGCCCGGGGTCGCGCCCGATTCCCCGGAGGCGGCGGAGATCATCAGCAGGCTCTGCTGGCTCGTCGAGAGAGGCCACGTTGTCGAGTTCTTCGATGGAAGACTCATGACGCCGCATCATAGAGAAGCCCACGGGGCAGGGGGTAGGGGGTAGGTGTTAGGGGTTAGGGGTTAGCTCCTATAATAAGTCATCTGATCCTATGCAGACAAGGCATTCACACTTGCCCGCGCGCGGGCAGGCCGACCCGCTTTCTGCTCCGCGAAATGGCCGCTACGTAGCAAGAGCCGTTAATTTGGTTGCGGGCGTTGCCCGCTTTAGAAGGAGATAGTATGGCCGATATAGATTTAACCTGCACGAAGTGCGGTTCTCTGACAAAGGTTTCCGAGTATATTTCAGACAGCGTCATTCGCTGCAAGGCCTGCGGAGAAGGCATTGAGATGCCGAAGCGCCAGAAGACCGTCTCCACCCTGAAGCTGCGCAAAATCGAGGCGCCCGAGCCGAAACCCGAGACGCCGGAAGAGGACGGGCAGCCGGAGAGTTCGGTGCGTGGCGGGAAGACGGTGGTCAGGGCGACGGTCATGCAGAAGTCGGAGATCCGGGACGGCGAGGCCAAGCGGGTGAAAGCCGGCGCCGTTATGGTTGCGTTGAGCTGGGCCATCTTCATAATTTTGTCAGCAGTGCTGGGTTATTTCCGTTTTTACGGGGAGGTGCCCGGTCTGGCAAAGGACGTGTTCATTCAGTACGGACTCATCGCGATAGGCGTGTGCTATGTTCTGATAATCCTGCTGGCGCTGAAGGATAACATGTTCGATGCGCTCCTGTGCATTGTGGTTCCGATGTACCCCTTCTATTACATACTGGGCGTTTCCAATCAGGTGATAGTGCGGGCAATAGTGGCCGCGATTCTCGTCGGGTTCGGGTACGATATGGGGCTGCTGTTGCAGGATGTCTGGGATCGCGTATTCAGCGGCGTGAATAACGCGATACGAGACGCGAGCAACTAGCCCGGTTTTTTTTACCGATGAACAGCATCCTCAAAGCATTCATCAGCCGCTCGGCGCTGCGCCATAATGTCCAGCTGATAATGGCTCGCACCGGCGGTGTTCCCCTGTGCGCTGTCGTTAAGGCCGATGCTTACGGTCATGACGCCGGAATCGTTGTGCGAGCCCTGTCCGGAACCGGCGTGGCGTTCTGGGGCGTCGCTTCGCTCGATGAGGCGCTGGCGCTCCAATCCGCCGGCGTCCTTGAACCCATTCTC
>JAGYMT010000444.1 GCA_018400335.1 Kiritimatiellia bacterium
ATCCACCACGGGCGGACAGGGATCGCGCCACCACCTTTTGAATCTTCTGTCTCATTGACTGAGAACATGTTATCAACGTCGAAATCAATTGTTTGACTCATCATGCCTTTGGCTTGATAAATTTACTCAAAGAAATGAAATTTAAGGAGTCAGAGCATCGGCGTGAGCAGATTGCAGAAGTTCTCCACCAAGGCACGGTAGGCCGGACGCCTTCTCCATTCCGCCAGGTGTATCTCCACGCTCTGTCCGATATCCTGTAGCACTACGGCCTTGAGCGCGTTCACGAACGGGTCATCAAAGATCATCAGGTTGCTCTCATAGTTCAGGCGAAGGCTGCGCACGTCAATATTCGCGCTGCCGACCATTGCGGTGCTGTCGTCAATTACAAGCGCCTTCGCGTGCATGAAGGGCGGACAGCGCTCAAAAATCCGTACGCCTGCCTCCAGCAGCTCCTCGTAGAGCGCGCGCCCGGCAAGTCCGGCATATAGGTGGTTATTCTCTCTGGGCACGACTATTCGGGTGTCCACCCCGCTCAGGGCGGCCAGCCGGAAGGCGTGCAATATGTCCTGGGTCGGCACGAAATAGGGCGTAACGGCGAGAACCTGGCGCTTGGCCGAAGAGATGCACTGGACGAAAGTGTCGGGCATTACGTTGCTTTCATCTGCCGTGGGACCGCCGTTCGCCAGCCGCACCAGGGCCTCGCCGACGGGCTCGATGTGCGGGAAATGCGCCTGCTGCAACAGCGCCTCGGGATCCTCGTCGGTCATAAAGTACCAGTCGTTCAGAAACGAATACTGCAGTTCCTGGACAACCGGGCCGCGAACGGCGAAATGGTAGTCGCGGATGGGTGCGCCTCCCGGCCGCGTGGTATTCTCCACATGCAGGTTCACCCCGCCGGTGAAAGCCGCGCGCCCGTCCACGATAAGCGTCTTGCGATGGTTTCTCAGGTTCACCTGAAAGCAGCGCCTGATCGCGCTCACCTGTGTCCAGCCCGCGAAATGCAGGTTGGGAACGCCCCTGTAGCGGGCGAACAACCGGCGCAGGATCGCGCCGGTGGAGCCGAACCGGTCGAACATGAAGCGGACCACTACCCCCTCGCGCGCCTTCTGCGCCAGCAGGTCCAGAAAATCCCTGCCCACGGCATCGTCTCGCACTATAAAGGTCTGCAGATGAATATGATGCCGGGCCCCGCGAATGGCATCCAGCATACGAGGGTATGCCTCGTCGCCCGTCACCAGCGGCTCGACATGGTTGCCGCCCAGCAGCGGATAGTCAGGAAGGATGCCGTTCATCACGCGGTGCAGTTCAAGAGCCGCCGGCTCCCGCGGCTCAGCGGCGAGTGACTCGTGGACCGCGCGCCAGTAGGCCATCGGCAGCTCGGCGTCCTCCCGCGCCCGGCGCTCCGCCTTGAACTTGCTGCTGACCCTGTGCTTGTGCCAGCCCTTGCGCTCGGCGCGGTTGATCCCTATCATGAGGAACAGCAGGGGGCCGACCAAGGGGAACGACCAGGCGACGAACATCCAGAGCATCGCGGAAGTGGGCTCGCGCCTCGTCTTCAGGCAATGGTAGCACACCAGGAGGAACAGCGTCATATGCAGGAACAAGTCGAGCGTGAGCCAGTGCCAGACGCTCACGCCGGCAAGGGATAGACCGGATGTCAGCGCCGTTATCATCGAGGTTCACCACTCTTCGCCATAGCGGCAAGCGCGGCATGGCGCACATCGGGAATCAGTCTGGCGCTCACGCTAACCGATCGTATTCCCATGCCGATCAGTCTGGATATATACTTCGGGTTTCCCGCCACCTCGCCGCATATCGAAAGCTGTTTGCCGGTCTTCTCCGCGGCGGCCGCCATATTCTCCATGAGCGCCCAAAGCGCCTCTCTGTCCGCTGAGTAATCGTAGGCTACCCGCTCGTTATTCCTGTCCACCGCGAAGAGGTACTGGATGAGATCGTTGGTGCCCACGCTTCCGAAATCCGCCGCGTTGAAAAGGGCTTCCGCCTGGAGGCATGCCGAAGGCACCTCGAACATGACGCCGTGCCGTATCGTTCCCTTCTCCATTCCCTTCACGGCCTGCTCGAACATATCCCTCAGCGCCAAAAACTGATTCGCGTCAACTATCATCGGATACAGGACAAACACGTCGCCGTGGCGCGAGGCCATTGCCAGGGCGCGCGCCTGCGCGCTCAACAGGGCGCCCTCGCCCAGCAGCAGCGGCGGCAGGACCGCAAAAAGGCGC
>JAGYMT010000445.1 GCA_018400335.1 Kiritimatiellia bacterium
CATGATGAGTCGAACAATTGATTTCGACGTTGATAACATGTTCTCAGTCAATGTGTTCAGTGTTCAGGGGTTCAGGGTTCAGGAAATGCCAATGCGCTTTCGGGCCTGAACACTGAACACTGAACACTGAACGCTGAACACTGAACACTGAACGCTGAACACAGAACACTTTCAGCGAAGCTGGCTAGTTTATAGGCGCGTGATGTTATGAGACAAGGTGAACGCAGGGTTGTTGTAACCGGGCTTGGCGTCGTCAGTCCGCTGGGGTGTGACCTGGACCTGTTCTGGCAGCGCATTGTCGCCGGAAAATGCGGCATCAGGCGGGTACAGCAGTTTGACGTCTCCCGCCATCCGTCGCAGATCGGCGGCGAGGTGGTGGAATTTGATGTTGATTCCTTCCTCAGCAAGAAGGAGCAGCGCCGCACCGACCCTTACGGACACTTCGCCGTGGCGGCGGGCAAGCTGGCGATGTCGGATTCAGGTATCGATCCGGCGGCCACCGATTGCGAGCGCGCCGGCGTCATCGTGGGCTCGGGCATAGGCGGGCTCCAGACGTTTCAGACCCAGTTCACGAACATCAGGGAGAAGGGTCCGGATAAGTGCAGTCCATTCACCATTCCCCAGATGATAAGCAACATCACATCCGGCCTGCTCGCCATCAAATACGGATTCAAGGGCCCGAACTACTCCGTCGTCTCCGCCTGTGCAACGGCCCTGCACGCGCTCGGGGATGCCATGCGCATTATACAGAGGGGCGATGCCGACGTAATGATCGCCGGCGGCAGCGACGCGAGCATCTGCGAAATGGGGTTCTCCGGCTTCTGCGCGCTTCGCGCCCTCAGCCGCAGGAACGATGAGCCCGAGCGCGCAAGCCGTCCGTTCGACGCCGAGCGCGACGGGTTCGTCATGGGCGAAGGCGCCGCCGTGTTGATTCTTGAGGATTATGAGCACGCCCGCAAGCGCGGCGCGCGCATTTACTGCGAGCTGGCAGGCTACGGCGCCACTTGCGACGCCTTCCACGAAACGGCGCCGTTGGAGGACGGCTCCGGCGCGGGCCGCGCCATGCAGCTTGCCATGAAGGACGCAGGATTCACGCCTGACAATATTGATTATATCAACGCGCACGGAACAAGCACGCAGCTTAACGATAAGAGCGAGACAAAGGCGATCAAATATGCTTTCGGCGAGGACAGAGCCCGAAAGGTCATGATCAGCTCATCCAAGTCAATGCTCGGCCACCTGCTCGGAGCTGCCGGCGGGGTGGAGTCGGTGATCTGCGCGCTTGCCATAAAGAACGGCATCGTGCCGCCTACGATCAACTACGAGAACCCGGATCCGGCATGCGACCTGGATTACGTTCCCAACACCGCGCGGGAGAAGAAGCTCGACGCCGTGCTCAACAACGCGCTCGGGTTCGGCGGACACAACGCCACGCTTGCCTTCAAAGCCGTGTGATCCCCGCCGTGCAGATGCTCAGGATGCTCGAATAGCCTTTTCAACAACGAGAAGTGAGTTGCCCTGCCATCTCTATCAGCGATAAAAGCTCGCCTGGAACAAATCCGATAATCGTTTTCCCCAGGCGGAAACAACCGACTTCCAACTTTTCCATGATCGCAGGCGACACGCGGTTTTTGAACGACAATGTCCTGCTTGCACACGACACGGTGTCATCGTTCTGTACCGAAGCTTTCTCCAGCGCAGACAGCGCCGCCGCGGCCAAATTGCTTCCGATTGTATCCATAACCCTGAAATCCGTGCGCATGCATTGTCTCGGATGAACCGAACCCGACGACATCCTCACGGGAACCCTGTTTTTAAAAGCCTCCAGTACTGCATCCGCCGTTTTCACGGTCATTGTCCGGATATACGGGTCGTCCGGCGTATTGCCGAATAAATACGATGTTTCGGGCGATGAATGAGTATGCGTGGCCGCTACTGAAATCCTGCACCCCGAAAGTTCGGGAACATGCGCGGCTATCAGGCGTCTTATCTCCGAGACTTCCGTTGACCGTATCATACAAAGATCCAGCGAGCACAAGCACAAGTGCGAAACTCCGTTCGACACAACCAAAGCTTTCGCCATGATAGGATCATGCGCCCCTTCCGCCATGCGCGGCCGGCCGGGAGTCGAGGGAAAACATGCCAATATTGAACCCGGTTCAGGGGTAATTTCAACTTCAGCGAATCCAGCCGAGATCATGAGGAATGATAAACAGGCCCTTCTGGGTTTTCCGGGTGA
>JAGYMT010000446.1 GCA_018400335.1 Kiritimatiellia bacterium
AAGCCAAAGGCATGATGAGTTGAACATTTGATTTCGACGTTGATAACATATTCTTGGCCAATGTGTTCGGTGTTCAGTGTTCAGTGTTAAGGAAATACCGAAGACTCTCCGTCCTGCCGCAGGTCCGCCCGTGGAGGAAACGCTGAACACTGAACGCTGAACACTTTCAACGAAGTTGGCTGGCTTTCCTTCCGCTGCTGTCGTTATTTAGATTCCTTTCGGCTGGCGAGGACTTCGTCCACCAGCCCGTATTTCTTTGCCTCCTCGGAAGTCATGTAATGGTCGCGATCGGAGTCGCGGGCGACGACCTCCAGGGATTTACCCGTGTGCAAGGCCAGTATACCGTTGAGCATATCCTTGATCCGGAGGATTTCCTTTGCATGGATGCTGATATCGGAAGCCGGCCCCTCGACGCCGCCGAGCGGCTGGTGAATCATAATCCTCGCATTGGCCAGTGCGAAGCGCTTGCCCTTTGTGCCGCCCGCGAGGAGCAGCGCGCCCATGCTGGCTGCCTGGCCCACGCAATACGTGGCGACATCGCACTTCACGAACTGCATCGTGTCGTATATAGCCATACCGGCCGTGACGGAGCCGCCGGGCGAATTGATGTAGAAGCTGATCTCCTTGGACGCATCCTCCGCCTGGAGAAAGAGCATCTGCGCCACCACGAGGCTGCTCACCTCGTCCGTGACCACGGTTCCAAGAACGATAATCCGGTCCTTGAGCAGCCGCGAATATATGTCATAGGCGCGCTCTCCGCGTCCGGTCTGCTCGACCACGATGGGCACCAACATCTGGTTTGTTTCCGTCATTATGCTTTTCCTTTCACAAGCCTGCTGAAAAATCCTTCACTTCCCTCATCGCCCGCGTTTGCGAGCAGAAAATCGAGCGTTTTATCCGCGAGCACGTCGTGCCGCACGGCATCCATCTGCTTCCGCTCATCCAACTCCTTGCGCACCGTTTCAAGATCAGTGCGCCACTGGGCGGCCATGGCGGCGACGGCGGCATCCACCTCGGAATCCTCCACGACGATCTTCTCCACCTCCGCTATGCGGTGGAGGATATAACCCAGCTTAACCCTGTCCTTCGCGGATCCGGAGGCGCTGTCGAGCAGCTCGTCCTTCTTCTCCGCGAACTGCTCCTTGGACATACCCTGCCTTGCGTGCTCTCTCACGAGCGTGGAGAACGCATGCCGCGTCTCGTCCTGCACGACGGATTCGGGCAGATCGAGCGTGGTGCTCTTAAGCAGTCTGGTCACTATTTCACCTTTCAGGCGCTCAGTTTCAGCCCGCAGCGTCTGAGCTTCCATTGACTCGCGGATCTTCTTTCGCAGATCATCCTCCGAAGCCGCGTCAAACTGCTTCAAGAAAGCATCGTCAACCTTCGGCAGCTGTTTCTCTCTGATCGCCTTCACGGCAACGCTGTAGACGGCCGTCCTGCCGGCGATGAAGGCATGCCTGAAATCGGCGGGAAACTTGATCTCTATCTCCCTGCTCTCGCCTTCATTCATTCCGAGAATGCCGGCGGCCATGCCCGGGAGGAGGATATCCTGATCGGCGGAAACCCACACATCCTTTCCACGCCCGAAGCCCGTCGCCGCCTTATCCATCTCCGCGACCGGTTTGCCATCGCACGACCCTTCGTAGTCAACCTGGGCAAGGTCTCCCTTCCGGATCGGGCGTCCCTCGACCGGCTTGTATTCGGCCATTCTATCCAGGAGCTCATCGAAGCGCTTCCGCACCTGTTCATCGGTAACAGCCATATCATTGCGCTTGAGAGGTATATTCTTATACTTAGGCAGCTTGAATTCCGGCGGCACATCCAGGACCACCTTGTATTTCATCGGGGCATCATCTGTCAGCGGCTCCTTCTGCAGATCAAGAACAGCCACAGGATTGATCTCCTTCTCCTTCAGGGCATCCCTGTAGGATTGGTAAACCAGCTTATCCGACACTTCCTCGAACATGGCCTTCCGGTAGCGTTTTTCCACAAGGGCGCGGGGCGCCTTTCCCCTCCTGTATCCGGGCACCTGCGCGTGGGCCGCGAACTCCCGGGCGATCTTATCGTACTCAGCGGCGACCGATTCGACCGGCACCTCGACGCTCAGCGTCTTGCGGCACGGGCCGGTATTCTCCAACTTCACTTTCATACCGTTCTTCCCCTTCCTGCTAATGGCTTCGCCAACCCTCACCCCGGCCGAATTTTTCGCCGAGATCGAGAGTCACGGCCAT
>JAGYMT010000447.1 GCA_018400335.1 Kiritimatiellia bacterium
GGAAGGCGGGAGAGTAGGTTTGAAGCCGGAAGCCAGAAGACGTTGCTCTTCACGCTCATCGGAGAACGGATTTTGTCCGTTCTCGCTCTTTCGCACGAGAGGGGGATGAGATGCCGCGGGTTTTGTTTCAACAGGCCTTTGGCTTTCCCTCCCGGGAAAGGCAAAGGCTTTTTTGTTTTGGTGAATCACTGGTATGAATGAACCGCCAAAACACGTTCTCCCGCGGAGGCGCGGAGATGATCTCTGTTTTCTATGGGATGATTGAGTTGGTGAATCATGAATAACGGCAAAAGCGGCGGAATGCGGGTCGTCTCCTCGTGGAGCGGCGGGAAGGATAGCTGTCTCGCCTGTTTTAAGGCGATGAAAAACGGATGCCGCGTGGAACGTTTGCTGACGTTTGTGTCGAAACAATACAAGCGCTGCTGCTTCCACGGAATCGAAATGAAACTCTCGAAACTGCAGGCGGAATCAACCGGCATCCCGTTGATCTACAAGGCCGCCGGCCGCTCGATGAAATCTTACGAGAGAGATTTCAAACAGGCGGTTTCGGCGCTCAGGCAAAAAGGAGTCAAGGGCATGGTTTTCGGCGATATCTATCTGGACGAGCACAAAGCTTGGGTGGAACGGGTGTGCGGAGAGCTGGATATTATGCCTATCGAGCCGCTGTGGGGAAGGAAGCCGGACGCGGTCGCACGCGAATTCGTTGATGCCGGTTTCAAGGCGATCATCGTGAGCTGCAAGGCTGATCTCTTCGACCGCGATTTCGTCGGACGTTTGTACGACAGGAAGCTGATCAGGGAGCTGGAGAAGAGACGGATTTGTCCCTGCGGTGAAAACGGCGAGTTCCATACCCTCGTTGTGGACGGACCTCTGTTCCGGCGGCGAGTGGAAATCCTGGAAAGCAGACCTGTCTTGAAGGAAGGGTTCTGGAAACATTGGTTTTTGGATATCAGGAAATATGGCACCGGAGAGATGAGCTGATGCCGCCTGTTTAAGCGGAATTCGGGCAACAAATCGTTAATGAAGACAACTATTTCAATTTTTGCGGCATATGCAATCATGCTTCTTGCCGCCCGCGCCGCCGACGGTGTCGGCGTCGACGGCGGGTCGTCCGGCTCGCAGGATTCTCCGCGCGTCGTATGCCTGGCGTTCGATGCCCTGGAGCTGATTGATGCGATAGGCTGCGCGCACATGGTCGTCGGCCGACCCTCCGGAAGCGACGCGACGCGCCACGGAAAGGCGCTGGAGGTGGGCAGCTTTCTGGCTCCGGATGTTGATGTCGTGAGGAGCCTGCATCCGGATATCGTGATCACGTCCTCGGACATCCAGGCGGGAGCCGTCGAAAAACTCGTCCGCTCTCACTGCACGGTGCTTGCCCTGAATATCTACAGGATCGAGGATATTTTCAACGCCCTCCGTATGCTGGGACGGCTTTTGGGCAGGCTGGAGCAGGGTGAGGCGGCCGCGGCTTCCATGATGAAACAAATAGAGGCGTTCCGGACCGCACCGCCGTCGGTAAAAACACGGAAGACGGTTCATTTCGAGGAATATGACGATCCTGTTATCGCCGCCGGCGAATGGATCTCGGAAATGATAGCGCTCGCCGGCGGCTCTGATGTTAACGCGGACCTGGCTGTCCGCCGATCAGCCATGGAGCGCACGATCTCGGCGGATCTGATCAGCAAGCGCGATCCCGATGTTATAATAGCCGCCTGGTGCGGCAAGGAATTTGACCGGCAACGGATTATGGAGCGTGATGGCTGGGAAGGGGTGAAGGCAATACGAACAGGACATGTGTACACCATTCCGCAGGATCTCGTTCTTCAGCCTTCCCCGCGTATCGTGGAAGGGATTCAGAGAATTCGCGCCATTCTGGAGGCTGCGGGAGAATGAGTCTGCATGATCCCCGTGATGGATAAGAGTGAGAGGTTGGCGGGTAATGGAATGGTGAAACATTGAAAGGAGGTGAACGGCTGTCTAACAATCGCAACTGCTGAAGAGGCGGGGTTCAGGGTTCCGTCCGGCCTTCGGACGCGATGCCCGAATTTTTCTTGGGACTGATTGTCGTTGTTTCTGGAGACGGCGGTCCCCGCCGTTTTCCATCCGGCCGGGACGGCCGGCTCCAGGACGATGGCTATTTTATGTTGTATTGCAATGAGTTGCATAATGTTCTCAGAGGCAAGGTGGAAGAAATGAAAACATATCGGAGGGTTTC
>JAGYMT010000448.1 GCA_018400335.1 Kiritimatiellia bacterium
CGTGCAAAGACGTTGTGGTCGTGCCCAGTCGCAGGGCATCATCCCACTATCGGGGCATAATCAGGTGGTTACAAGGAACCGCAGAATTATTGGTTCGCCCAACAATAGATGGCTGCCAACGCAGGGCCGCCCGGAGTTTTCCCACTCCGTGTCAGGCGGTAAACTGCGTGTGCCAACTCGCCGTCCATCCAGGAGAACACCCGTGGCTGTTCGCATCGATTCACTCGGTATCGATCGCCTTAGCGTGCGTGATCGCCTCGACCTCATCGAGCAGATTTGGGATAGCTTGCCGGAGCAGGTCGAGCCCCAGGACATTCCTGAATGGCATCGTGCGGAGGTCGCCATACGGCGCAAACGTGCCGCTGAAGAACCTGGTGTCGGCAAGCCCTGGCGAGAAGTGTTGGATCGACTTGAGGGTGGCTTGTGAGCCTGCCGGTCATCCTGCGGCCCGAGGCAGAATCCGATATCCAAGATGCCTGCGACCAGTTGGTGGGCGTTCGCGTTGGTCTTGGAAAGCAGTTCCTGGCCCGTGTGCGCGAGGTTCTTACTCGTGTCGAGAAGATGCCGGAGCTACACGGGGTCGTCCAGGAAGATGTTCGTGCCGCGAGGCTGAAACAGTTTCGGTATATCGTCTACTTTGTCGTGCTTCAGGATCATGTCGATGTGCTTGCCGTCTTGCACAGCGCTCGGGACCCCGCGGCTTGGCAGTCCCGCGTATAAAGAACCAGGGCAGGGCGAACCAAGCATTGGAGCAGACTCGCGATGTCGTCCAGCGGTGTAGCTGGGCCGATTGGCTGCGAGCTGCTCAATGCGGTCGTTCTGCAGCGTTATTCAGCGAGACACGATTGCAGGTTTTTGAGCCGTCGTTGATGAAACCATCGAATTGCATCTCAACCTTGTTGCTCTCCGCGCTGGCGTGCGTGCCCGTGCCCGCATTCGCTCAAGCGGATAGCCGGGACAAGGGTGCCGCAGACACTTTCGGCGAATGGGTCGAAGGGTCGATCAGGGTCGCCGCACTCGACCGTTGGTTTCGGATCCACCAACCCAAAACACTCAAGGCAAATGCTCCGGCCGTCGTCCTTCTCCACGGTGGCACCCAAAGCATGCGCAAGATCTTCGGCCCGAATACGGGAGGCACGAGGGCATGGTTGGACTTGGCCGACCGGGAAGGATTTCTGTTGATTGTCCCCAATGGAGTGAACCCGAAAACGGGTGATACGAACGGCGACAATCAGAACTGGAATGACCTGCGACCCGCAGGCGATGACCGGCAATCAGAAGCGGACGATGTGGACTTTATTGTGCAACTCCTCGACAAGACGGCCAGGGAGTACGACACCGACTCCGCGCGGGTCTACGTGACCGGCGCGTCAAATGGCGGGATGATGGCCTACCGTTTGCTGATCGAGGCGCCTGAGCGTTTTGCTGCCGCAGCGACGTTTATTGCGGTGCTGCCAGACGACCTGCCGCACATCAAGCCGCCCGACAAAGCAACTCCTTTGCTCATCGCAAATGGAACGAAGGATCCGCTTGTCAAGTGGGAAGGCGGTGCAATACGAGGGCAACGTGGACGGATGATGTCCGTTCTGGAAAGCCGTGATTGGTGGATTCAGGCCAACCGCGCGGACGTGAACAACGTAAAGGAGGAATCTCTTCCCGACACCGACGTGGGTGACGGTTGCCGACTCTATAGTTCACTTTATCCAGCGACACCCGGCGGCGCGACAGTTCTGTTTCTGAAGATAGATGGAGGAGGGCACGCTCTGCCATCGAGTGCGCATGAACTGCCAGACACGTTTCTTGTCAGGCGCTTGATCGGCCCGCTCTGCCGAGATGCAGAGGGAGCGGAACTCGCCTGGCGATTCATGGCCCAGTTCAAGCGATAGGTGCTGGCGTTCAAGCCAGCGACATGTTGCTGAACCACGCGATGCAATGGACTCGCGATGAATCCATGCGGCATGGATAATCTTGTGGTCGTGAGCCATTGATCGCAATCGGTCCGTGAATTGGAAGGCTCGTTATGAGCGCGATATACGTCGAGACTTCGATTGTCGGCTACCGTGTCCTTCCGGCAAGCCTGCGTGGCGTGGGGCGTTTGACCTGCTAGCGTGACCAGATTCTTCGGCCAGCGAGCGAGGTTGGGTCATGCCAGGACGGAAGCGGCGAGCAGTGCCAGCGGATTTGGCACGGGCGATCGGGCGATTCAAACAGTGGC
>JAGYMT010000449.1 GCA_018400335.1 Kiritimatiellia bacterium
CCCCGATTTTGAACCTTGCCAAAAATCACACGCAAATCCCGGAAGGACCAAAAATAATACACAACCCCCTGAACGGTTACCTAAAAAGTTACAGCGCCTCACCCATCTGGAACCGGACGAAGCGGCGAATGGTGACGGTGTCCTTGAGAGCAGCCTCGTTTTCCTTCAGGTAGCCGGAGACAGTCTTATCCTGGTCCTTAACGAACGGCTGGTGAATCAGGCAAACCTGCTCGTAGAACTTGCGCATCTTGCCGTCCACGATCTTATCAATGATCTGCGGGGGCTTGTCCTTCACCTGCTGCGAATAGATCTCGCGTTCGGCCGCCATCACATCCTGCGACACGGACTTCTCGTCCGTGAACCTGGGGTTCGACGCCGCGATGTGCAGGCAGATATCCTTTGCGACATCCGCGAAGACGCCGCCGGACAGGGTCTCAGGCTTCTCGCACCCGATTTCCGCAAGCACACCGAGCGTGCTGCCGTGGTGAATGTAGGAGACGATCAGTCCGGTGCCCTGCGCCTTGAAGCGGATGTTGCGGCGCACCACGATGTTCTCGCCTATCTCCGCGATCTTAGCCACTACGGCTTCGGACGCCTCTTCGGCGAGGTTTCCGTCCGTGCCGGCAGCCTTCTGGGCCAGGTTCTTCGCGAACGCCTTGAAATTCTCGTTCTTCGCCACGAAATCGGTTTCGCAGTTGACCTCGACCAGCGAGCCTGTCTTCCCGTCATCAACGATGACGGAGGCTATTATCCCCTGGTTCGCCGCGCGTGACGCCTTCTTCTGGGCCACGGCCGTTCCGCGCTCGCGCAGGATCTTCACGGCATTGACCTTGTCGCCGCCCGCCTCGACGAGCGCGCGCTTGCATTCCATCATTCCGACGTTAGTCTCTTCCCTCAACTCCTTGACCAGTGCAGCAGTAATCTCAGCCATGATACGCATTCCTTTCATCAAACATCATTCTGCCTTCGCGGGAGCCGGTGCCTCGGGGGCCGGAGCTTCCGGGGCGGCTGCGGGCGCGGCCTTCTCCGCGGGCGCGTCGGGCTTGGCGGGCTTGGCAACCGGTTTCCCGGCCGGCTTCGAGGCCGGCGCCTTATCCCTGGGCCGGCGCGGACGCGGGGGACGTGCAGGCCTGTCCGGCTTCGCTGTCTGATCCGGCTTTGCCTCGGCATCCTGCTTCTTGCGTTCCGCGGCAGAGGCGTCATACTCGGTCTTCGCCTTGGCTATGCCGTCGGCAAAGAGGTTGACGATCAACTTGATGCAGCGCAGCGCGTCATCATTGCCCGGAATCGGGTAGTCAATCGAATCCGGGTCGCAATTGGTATCAACCAGCGCTACGACGGGGATGCCCATGCGGCGGGCCTCGCGGATCGCGATCGCCTCGCGGTTGATGTCAACCACGATCAGCGCGCCGGGCATTCCTGCCATATCCGCTATACCTCCGAGGTTCTTCTGCAGACGGGCGAGCTCGCTGCGCAGGCGCGATGCCTCCTTCTGCGACATCGCCGCCATCTCGCCGCTCGTCTCCAGCGCCTCGAGTTTGCGCAGCCGCGTGATGCTGGTCTTGACATGCTTGTGATTCGTGAGCATCCCGCCGAGCCAGCGGTTCACGATGAAGAACTGGCCGCAGCGCGTCGCCGCATCCTTAACTATATCCTGAGTGAGCTTCTTCGTGCCCACGAAGATGATCTGCCTGCCGCCCGCCACGGTTTCGTAGACGAACTGCATCGCTATCTTGAGATGGAACAGCGTCTTGGCGAGATCAATGATGTAAATCCCGCTGCGCTTGCTGAAGATGAAACGCTTCATCTTCGGATTCCAGCGCTTGGTTTGATGCCCGAAATGAAGGCCGGCTTCGAGCAGGTCGCTCACGCCGACGTTAACCTGAAACGGTGTTTGATCAGCCACATTTCCTCCTTTTGTTGGTCCCGCGAACGGGACAATCCGCTTTGGCTTCTCCCTTGTGGCGGGGAAAGGCGCTCGCTTCATCACGGGCGCGCAGGGCTACCCGTGAATTTATTGAATAGGTAATTTATTATATCGCCGCAAAAATGCAAGAAGGAAATCAATAAAAATCAAAAATCAACCCTGTATCCAGCAATTCTCGTTTTGGGCGCCCTCAATGATCACGGCGTGCTCGGAGAGCCCGCCCTACCTGACAAATGCCTCTGTAATGCGCTGTTAACGGTATAAA
>JAGYMT010000045.1 GCA_018400335.1 Kiritimatiellia bacterium
GGCGTTTCCCGTCTTCACAATCACGGCTCATCCGCTCAACCTTTCCGGGATAAGCTATCCAACTTCGTTGAAAGTGTTCAGCGTTCAGCGTTCAGTGTTTCCTCCACGGGCGGACCTGCGGCAGGACGGAGAGTCTCTTCGGCATTTTCTGAACGCTGAACCCCTGAACACTGAACACATTGACTGAGAACATGTTATCAACGTCGAAATCAAATGTTTGACTCATTTAGTCGAACAAATGAAAATTAAGGAGCTATCCGATGACCACGTTAACGAGCTTATCCCTGACGACGATCACCTTTCTCACTGTCTTGTCCCCGATGAACTTGAGTGTCGGCTCGTGGGAGAGAACAGCGTCCCCCGCTGCCTTATCGTCCATGCCCGATGCCATCGTCATTCTCCCGCGAAGCTTTCCGTTTATCTGAATGGCTATCTCCACGCTGTCGCAGGCCATGGCGTCGGCATCGGATGTCGGCCAATCGGCATTGAGTATTCCCGGCTCGTGGCCGAGTTCGACCCACAACTCCTCCGCAACGTGCGGGGCGAATGGTGAAATGAGAAGGACTGCCGTTTCAAGAGCGGCGCGCAGAATGGGGCGCTGCATTCCGGTCCTGTCCGGATCGGGGCGGAAGGCGTCGAAAGCGTTCATCAGCTCCATTATCTGCGCGATGGCCGTATTGAAATGGAATCCGCTGTCAACATCTTCAGTCACGCCATGAATCGCCAGGTGGATCTTGCGGTACAAAGCGCGCTCATCCGCCGTCATATCCGGCAGAGCAGGAATGTCGCCGGAAGGCTCCTTGATCCACTCGTGGTTTTCCCATACCCTCCTCCAAAGCCGCCGCAGAAAGCGCGACGCACCCTCGATTCCCTGGTCGTCCCACTCCGCATCCTTCTCCGGGGGCCCCAGGAAAAGTGTGTAAAGCCGGACGGTATCGGCGCCGTATTCGCGTACGAGCTCATCGGGGCTGACCACGTTCCCCTTTGACTTCGACATCTTGTGCAACTGTCCGTCCTTTTCGCTTCTCTTGCATATCATGCCCTGCGTGAAAAGGGCATTAAAGGGCTCGCGGAAAGAGCAATAGCCTGCATCGTGGAGCACCTTGATGATGAATCGCGAATAGAGCAGGTGAAGCACGGCATGCTCTATCCCCCCGACGTACTGATCCACCGGCAGCCAGCGATCCACGTCCTCCCTGCTGAACGCGCGGTCGGTCATGCGGGGGTTGACATAGCGCAGGAAATACCAGCAGGAGCAGAGCCACTGGGCAATCGTGTCCGTCTCGCGGCGCGCCGCCCCGCCGCACTTCGGACACTCGGTATTGACAAAGCCCTCATGCTTCTCCAGCGGATTTCCGGCGGCCGACTTGAAATCAACATCTTCGGGAAGGCGGACGGGCAGATCCTTCTCCGGCACCGGCACGACGCCGCACGACGGACAGTGCACCACCGGAATGGGCGCGCCCCAATAGCGCTGACGGCTTATGAGCCAGTCACGAATGCGAAAGCGGACGGCTAAATCCCCGAACCCGCGCTCTTTCGCGTAACTTGTGATTTCCGGTATCGCGGCGCGGTTGGGCCGGCCGTCGAACGGCCCCGAATTCATCATCGGCCCGTCCCCTGTGTAAGCCTCCTTCATGGTCAAGGCATCGTGATCGGCATCAGGATCGCGGATAACAAGCTTCACCGGAATGCCGTATTCCCGCGCGAACTCGAAATCGCGCTGGTCGTGGGCGGGAACGGCCATCACCGCGCCCGTTCCATACTCCATCACCACGTAATTGGTGACCCATATGGGAGAAAGCTCTCCGTTGAAGGGGTTCCTGGCGTGCAGGCCCGTAAAAACACCCTCCTTCTCAGCGTCGGCGCCCGTTCGCATAACGATGGACTTGTCGCGCTGGCGCCGCGCGAACTCCGTCACCTCGCCATCACCCTCCCTGCCCTTCATCACCTGAGCGAGAAGCGGATGCTCGGGTGCTATAGCCATGAATGTCACCCCGTAAATGGTGTCCGGCCTGGTTGTGAAAACAGGAAGCGGATCGCCCGTTTCAGCGATCGTGAAAATCACGTCCGTCCCCTCGGAGCGCCCTATCCAGTTCGCCTGCATGTCCCGGACCTTTGCCGGCCATTTCTCAAGCAGACCGAGATCGTCGAGCAGCTGCTGGCTGTAGTCCGTGATCTTGAAAAACCACTGCGTGAGATTTTTCTTCGTCACCGGCCGGCCGCATCTCTCGCAGGTATCATCGGCAAGCACCTCCTCGTTCGCAAGCGTGGTGCAAAGTTCGCACCAGTTCACCGGCGCCTTCTTCTGGTAGGCCAGACCGCGCTCCAGAAGCTTGAGGAATATCCACTGGGTCCAGCGGTAGTATTCCGGGTGACAGGTCGCAAGCTCGCGGGACCAGTCGTAACCCACACCCCAGGACCTGAGCTGGCGCTTCATGTGCGCGATATTGTCCTTCGTTGACCGGCTCGGATGGATACCCTTCTCCTTTGCCGCGTTCTCGGCGGGCAGCCCGAACGCATCCCAGCCCATCGGAGAAAGCACATTATAGCCGCGCATCTTCTTGCAGCGCGTGACCACGTCCCCGATGATATAGTTGCGGCCGTGCCCCACGTGCATCACGCCGGAGGGATACGGGAACATCGTGAGGCAATAGTACTTATTGTCGGTCTTCGACGTGTCGGCGCGGAACACTTCTTCGCGGTCCCAGTACGCCTGCCACCTCGCCTCAATCTCGTCGAACGGATAGTTCTCTTTCATTTCTCAACGTTCCCAGGGTAACCTTCGCTTCGCTCCGACTCTCTCAGAGGTCGGAGCTCGGTTGCCTTTCGAAAAAGAAAGTTTGCCACAAAAAGTCACAAAAATACACAAAAAAGGAAAACTTCTCTATTCCGTCCCGCTCCGCTCTCGCCTGATGTTTGGTACAAGCTCCAACTCAACATATTACGAAACAAAACCATTATAAGCTACAAGACGTGGGGGTTCCGAACCTTCCCGCCTTGCGGGACAGGTTTTGTGACTCTTCCTGGCTATAATTTTCTTGCTTTCCTCTATCTTTATTCTTGACACCCTTTTTTTGAATCGGGTTATCCTATATGGAGCAGTTCAACTGCTCCGCAGTTGCTTTCGTTAGCCGTAACATGTTTATTATCAATTTTTTACGATTGTAGCTAAGCTCTGCTACCGCTGCACCAAATGGGTGAAAGACATCAACGCCCAACAGCCAACAAGGAATGTCCAATATCCAAGGAATCCGATGAATATTGGGAGTTCCTTGTTGGATATTGGATATTCAATTGCTCTTTCTAGGTTAAGAGCTTGCACCTTCCCTACACTTCCACGGAGCCTTAAACTCACCCTTAACCGCCACTCTTACTCGGATACCCTTACCCGCCCCGCTTATGCGAGTCCTTCTCGATGACACTCATAGCGCCATTCATCAACGGAATATCCCACACTAAACCCCGGAAGCGGCCTTTTTTCATCGAAGCCGGCCGGGTGTTATCGGAACCGGCTTAACCTTCCAGATCTCGCGGCAATATTCCTTTATGGTCCTGTCGGATGAGAACTTCCCGGATCGCGCCGTATTGAGCAGCGACATCCTGTTCCACCGCCGAGGATCCATATAGGCCTCGCTCACCTTTTCCTGACTCTCTATGTAGGATTGGTAGTCGGCAAGCAGCATATACCTGTCCACGTGCAGTATTGAATCGACCAGCGGACGGAACAGGTCCGGGTCGCACGGGGAAAAGCGGCCCGAGGCCATCATATCTATCGCCTCCCGCAATTCCTCGTTGGAAGCATATATCTCCATGGGCTCGTAGCCGGCAACGAGTTTCTCATGAACTTCCTCGACCGTCATACCGAACAGGAAGAAATTATCAGCGCCCACTTCCTCCCTTATTTCTACGTTCGCACCGTCCAGAGTCCCTATCGTCAGTGCGCCGTTCATGGTGAATTTCATATTGCCGGTGCCCGAAGCCTCCTTGCCCGCGGTCGAAATCTGCTCGGAGAGGTCGGCGGCCGGGCAAATATGCTGGGCATTCATCACGTTGAAATCGGGGAAGAAGACCACCTTGAGTCTGCCCCCTATCGAGCTATCCTTGTTAATCACGTCCGCCACCGAGGTGATTAGCTTGATGATCAGCTTCGCCATTCGATAGCCCGGCGCGGCCTTGCCTCCGAAAATGAAGGTTCTGGGCGCCACCTCTATGTTGGGATTGTTCCTGATTCGGTTGTAGAGCGTGATGATGTGCAGCACATTCAGGTGCTGACGTTTATACTCGTGCAGGCGCTTGACCTGTATATCGAACAGCGAATCCGGGTCCACGACAATGCCGGTCCTCTCCAGAATGGCTTCCGCCAGATCGCGCTTGTTGCCTCTCTTCACCTCGCCCCACTTCTCCAGGAACCCCGGGTCCTTCGCGAATTTCTCAAGCTTCTTGATGGCGCCCAGGTCCGATATCCATCCGTCGCCGATAGCATCGTTGACGAGCTTGGTGAGCCGCGGGTTGCTCAGCACCATGAAGCGGCGCTGCGTGACGCCGTTGGTCTTGTTGCTGAACTTATCCGGCCACATTTCGCTGAAGTCCTTCAGCACGAGCTTCCGAAGAAGGTCGGTGTGCAGCCTGGAAACGCCGTTGATTGCACGGCTCCCGACGCATGCCAGGTGAGACATGCGAATGTACTTGGCGCCGGACTCTTCAACCAGCGACATCCGCCGCGCCCTGTCATCGTCCCCGGGATACCGGGCGCGCACGTCATCGAGGAAGCGCCTGTTTATCTCGAATATGATCTCCAGCAGGCGCGGAAGAAGTCTTCCGAAAAGAGGAACGGACCATTTCTCGAGGGCCTCGGGCAGCAGCGTGTGGTTGGTGTATCCGAAGGCGTTGCGCGTAACGTGCCAGGCCCGGTCCCACTCCATCCCATGCTCGTCCACCAGCAGTCGCATCAGTTCCGCCACGGCTATGGCCGGATGAGTGTCGTTCAACTGGATGGCGTATTTCTTATGAAAGTTGTCGAGCGAGGAAGTCGTCTGCAGGTAGATTCTAATCATGTCCTGCAGTGAGCAGGACGCGAAGAAATACTGCTGTTGAAGCCGCAGCAGCTTGCCGGCATCCTGATCGTCGTTCGGATAAAGCACCTTGGTGATGTTCTCGGACATCATCTTGGCGTGGACTGCGCCGTAATAATCGCCCACGTTGAACGCGCTGAAATCGAACGATTCGCACGCCTCGGCGCTCCAGAGTCTGAGGAGATTGGCGGTGTTGACGCGATAGCCCTGTATCGGGGTGTCGTAGGGAATGCCCTTCACGACGTGAGCGGGCACCCAGCGGACGCGGAGACGGTTCCGGGCGTCCTGATATGACTCCGTGTGCCCCCCGAACTTGACTTCAAAAGTGATCTCCGGCTGCTGGACTTCCCACGGGTTGCCCATGCGCAGCCACTTGTCGGTCATCTCGACCTGCCAGCCGTCCTTGATCTGCTGATCGAATATCCCGAACTCGTACCTGATGCCATAGCCTATCGCGGGCACCTGCAGGGTTGCCAGCGAGTCCATGAAACAGGCGGCAAGCCGGCCCAGTCCGCCGTTACCAAGGCCGGGCTCCTCTTCCTTGTGACTGAGCGTATGGAGATCCAACCCGCTCATTTCAACGGCTTTCCCGGTCTTTTCATAAACATTGAGATTGAGGATATTGTTGAGGAGATGCGGGCCGAGTAAATATTCCGCGGAAAGATAACATACGGTGCGGCTGCGCTTCCGCATGTAGGTCTCGGCTGTGTTAATCCAGTTGCGCTGGAGCCGGTCGCGAATAGTGTGCGCGAGAGAGAGATAATAGTCGTTCATCGTGGCGACCTTCGGGAACCGGCCGCGGTCGAAAAAAAGGTTGTTCAGCATGCCGCGCCTGATTGAGTCAACATCGAGCCCCGTCCTGCTGCTGCCGCGCGCCTTTGAACTCTTCTCGGCAGTTACTTTTTTCACGGGTGTTTTCATGTTTTTTGTTGTCATGTTTTGAGGCTCCTCAATTGTTACGTGATAACATGCGGCCGGCCCGGACGCAACTTCACCAGGCCGGGCGGAACATGGTCGCATATGCCGGGCAGAAACAGGTCCGCATCATGTTCTTTGAGCTCTTCGTCTGAAAGATGCACAAGAATATAACAGTCGGGCGTCGTTCTTTCAATGAAATCCACCCATCCCGATCCCTGCCATGGCCCGATAAAAAGAGCGTCAAGCCGACCGAGCGCTCGGGCGTCCAGCCGCCGCGTATCCTCGTTGTCACCGTCATGAAAAAAACGCAACCCCGGCGTTTCCACGAGGTAGGAGTTGTGATGCCGCGCATGGAAAGTCCTGAACGCGGTTATCCTCGCATGCGGCAGATCGAGGGTCTGCGATCCGGCATTTTCGCCTGCCCGCGCGAGCGGCGGCTCGAGCTCGATGATTTGCTCCGGCTGCAGCAGGCTGTTCAGTTTCCGCGCGACCGGACGAGGCCCAATGACCTTCGCGCCGGTTCTCAAGGCAACGCGTGCAACGTCATCCGCCTCGAAATGATCCCAATGATCATGGGTAACAAGTATAATATCGGCCTTCTCTATATCATCCGCGCGGATCACCGGAGAGCCGGCAACGCCCGTGATGGCGCCCCCGTAAAAAGCGTCAACGAATATCCTCACGGATCGCGCGGCCACTCGGACACCCGCATTTCCCGTCAATGTTATTTCCACGCCCATCATTCCCTTAAATATTTCATGGGACTAATTGTCCTTATTTCTGTCCACCCGGCGGACTCGCCGTCGCGAAGCGCTATGGCGAAGCGCGGGACGCCCGAGGCGGAGACCCGGCCATCCTGGCCGGATGGAAAACGGCGGGGACCGCCGTCTCCAGGTTGTCGCACTTTTCGGTGGACGAGAGCGGCGACGAGAAAGGTGAACGATTCGAATCCCTACTCGTTGATCGCTCTCGTCGCCGTTCTCGTCAACCGATCCGTGACCAGAGCAATTAGCTTATTTCTTCCCTTCTGACACCCGACCTGTCCGCCATAGCGAGCTGAAAGATCAAGCCCGGCTTCCGTCGGCAACGGCCGCCATGCGTTTCAGCGCGGGCGCCATGAGTTCTGATATCAGCTCGGGATGTGTCCATCCCAGCGCTTCGGTCATCTTGCACACATCGCTGTAGCGCGGCGCCAACCCCGGCAGCGGATTGACTTCCAGCACCTGCGGACGACCGTTGCCGTCCAGGCGCACGTCCACCCGCCCGATATCCCGGCACGATAGAGCGTGATACGCCCGCCTTGCCAGAGCGATAATTTCCTCCGACAGCGCCGTCGGAACACGGCTGGGACAGATATGCCGCACCTGGTCCGGCGGATCCTGTTTCAGTTCGATGTCATAAATGGGCGGGCGGGCGGGATCGAGGAACTGTATTTCAAGAAGCGGCAGCGCCTCGGGCTCGCCAGCCCCGATGAATCCCGCCGTGAACTCCGCACCCTGCAGACATTCCTCCACGATGGCCGGCTGGCTGTAACGGACGAGTATGCGCTCGACCAGGCGAAGCACGTCCTCGCGCGTTTGCGCGACGCTGTCCGGCAAAACTCCTATACTCGAACCCTCGTGGTTCGGCTTAACGATCACCGGGTAAGCCAGGTCAAGGTCACGCGCTTCTTCAACCGAGCGCGCGAGCCGGAACCGCGGCGTTGCCACCCCGTTCTGCATCAGGACGGTCTTGGCGAGAGCCTTATCGAGCGCCACGGCAAGGGTAGTCTGGTCCGACCCCGTGTATGGGAACCCCATGAGTTCGCACAGAGCGGGCACGTGCCCCTCACGCCCGCGCGATCCGCGGCTCTCCGCGATGTTGAATACGAGATCGGCGCCGGCGGCAAGAAGCGCGCAGGGAAGATCAGCATTGGCTTCGATGCGAATCACCGTGTGTCCAAGCGACTCTATCGAGCCCGCTATGACATCCACCGTCTCACGCGAATCGTATTCCGCATCGCGATCGGAAACCGTGAGCGGAACCTTCTTCAAGTTAAAAACGAGCGCGACGCGACAGCCGCTCCCGGCAGCGCGGGCCGCAACCTTCTTCGCGCCTGCATCATCGGCCGGGATTTCCGGTTCCGGACAACTGATGATTCTCCCCTCGCGGTTGCGGAGCAGGACGTGATTGGGTTCCATACCGACCACACGGTTCGGGCTGATCGGAATCTTGCCGCCGCCATCCGGGGCGTCCACCGTGAACTGGGGCACGCCTATCCCGCTCATCCTGTTTCTCAGCGTCTCGGCGATCTCGATCCCCGTGGCCAGCGGAGTTCGAAAATGCTCGACGCCTTTGACAAGATCGCACTGGTAGAGATAATAGGGCTTCACGCGTATATCCTGCAGTGCGCGGCATAGCTCCATCATGGTCTCCGCGGAATCGTTGACGCCCTTCAGCAGCACGGTCTGGTTCAGAATCGGCACACCCGCCAGCAGCAGCCGCTCGCAGGCGGCGGCGGCTTCCGGCGTAACCTCGCGCGGATGGTTGAACTGGGTGCAGAGCCACGCCGGGTGGTGCTTCTGAAGCATAGTACAGAGCTCGCCGGTGATTCGCATGGGCAGCGTCACGGGCACGCGTGTGCCTATCCGAATGTTCCTTATGGTGGGAACCGATCGGAACGCCTGCAATATCCAGTCGAGGCGTTCAGTGGCCATGGTTAGCGGATCTCCCCCTGAGATAATGATTTCCCTGATCCCGGGATGTTGACGAAGGTAGTCGCACTGGCGCTCGACGGCTGAACGGGAAATACACCCCTCTCGCACCCCGGCAATCCTCTTCCTCGTGCAGTGCCGACAATACATCGCGCAGGTTGAGCTCGCCAGCGTCAACGCACGGTCCTCGTACCTGTGAATGAGGTGCGGAACGGGGCTGTGCTGCTCCTCGTGAAGCGGATCCGCCCTGCAGTAGAGCGGCGAATGCAGTTCCTCGGGCTGCGGCACGCACTGACGGAACACCGGATCTGACGGGTCGGCGTCCCTCACCAGCGAGAGGTAGTAGGGACTTATCGCCATGGGATAGACAGCGAGAACAGGGACGATTGATTCCGCTTTTCGCAACCCGGGAAGGGCACGAAGGAGCGCCGGAAACGTACGTATGCGGCGCCGCATCTGGACGCGCCAGTCGCCGGAATCGTCCGACCCGGCAGGCGCCGATTCCGCCGCGCCGCCGACTGAACACGAGTTAGGCTTATCCTCGGGCTCAGTCAAAGCCGCGTCGAATTCGGATGTCGCCTGACCGGATACGCAAATGTCTTGCATGGCACGTCGGATTCCCGTGGACTTGATAAGTCTAGCCAACTTCGTTGAAAGATTTCAGGTGTTCAGATGTTC
>JAGYMT010000450.1 GCA_018400335.1 Kiritimatiellia bacterium
GGACGGACTGCGCTCCATCGAGACGGGAAAGAACGACTGGCAGACACTTTAAGTACAGCGCCAGCTACGAGGGCGCTGATGCACCAGGAGAACTAGCCAACTTCGTTGAAAGAGTTCAGTGGTTCAGATGTTCAGTGTTCAGTCCGAAAAAACTCCTGAACGCTGCCGCAGGTCCGCCCGTGGAGGAAACCCCTGAACACTGAACACGTTGGCAAGGAACGTCTTAACATTATGTTGCTTAAAATTGTTGAAGTCGTTCAGTCAAACATTTTGCGAATAAGGAGCTATGCCCGCCATCATCCAGCAAATCCGGAGCGCCGTTCACGAACACGGGCTTTTCACACGCGGCGATCGAATTCTCGTATGCGTGTCCGGCGGGGCCGATTCCGTCGCGCTTCTCGCGGCGCTCCGCGAGCTTGCGCCCGCCCTGAGCATAACACTTGCCGTCGCCCACCTCAACCATCGCATCCGCGGCAGGGCGGCTGCTGAAGACCAGTCCTTCGTTCGCGACCTCGCATCACGCTTCGGCCTGAAATTCACTACTGCCAAAAGGGATATTCCGCGCATGGCCCGCCTGAGCGGGGAATCGCTCGAAATGGCCGGACGCCGCGCGCGCTACGATTTCTTCGCGCGCGCGGCCCGCAAACTCGGCTGCGCCGCCGCCGCCACCGCCCACACTGCCGACGACCAGGCGGAAACGATCCTTCTGAAGCTCGCACGAGGGGCCGGAAGCGACGGACTGCGCGGCATCCCGCGGCTGACCGCCTGGAAGGGATTGAGGATAGTCCGTCCGCTCAGGGAAGTGGACCGGAAGACGATCCTCGCCTTCCTGAAGACCCGGAAACTGGCATGGCGCGAGGATGCCTCCAACCGCGACACTGCATTCCTGCGCAACAAGGTGCGGCACGAGGTGATTCCGTTTCTCGAATCCAGCCTGAACCCGGAACTTCGACGGGCGCTACTGCGGCTCGGCAATATCATGGAAGAGGAATGCGCGTGGCTCGAGTCGCTCGCCGCGCAGATTCTCGCGGAATGCTCCGTTGCACCGGACGATGATATGGGCGAGATTCATTTCCCGGCGCGCTCGTCCGCCACGGGCGGTTCCGCAGTCTCGATGGAAATAGGGACGGGCGGCGGCAAGAGCGCGCCTTACCTCTCCGGAAAAGAGGTGGGGCGGGCTCTCCGAGCACGCCGTTCTTGGGTTGAGGGCGAAGCCCGCGGCAATGCTATTCTCTGCGAACCGCTCGCCAGCCATCCGGTCGCCGCCAGAAGACGGATTCTGCGCTTATGGCTCGACGCGGCAGGCATGCCCCGCGAATTCCTGGATTTCGAGACAACTGAGCGGCTCGATCATCTGCTCTCCCGCGGCGAAAAACCCCGCGATTTGACGCTTCCCGGCGGGTGGACGATCAGGCGCGAGTATGGACGCCTGCTCGCGAAAGCTGAACCGGAACAGGATTCGTGTAAATTCGAGGCTCGCCTGGAAATTCCGGGCGAGACAATCCTGCCCGTCCAGCGCCTGAAGATCATCGCTTCAATCGGACACGGGTTTTCACGGGAGCGCCCGCCGGGGATCGGTTGCTGCCCGGCTCACGCCTCGCTCAGCGCGGCATCGTGGCGGAAACGCGTCCTCACCGTCCGCTCCTGGCGGCCGGGCGACCGTATCAGCCCGCTCGGAATGAACGGCTCAAAGAAGGTGCAGGATGTCTTCACGGACGCGAGGGTTCCGAAACGCCTACGGCATTCCGTCCCCCTCTTTGAATGCGGCGGCAAAGTGATCTGGCTGCCCGGCTACCGCATCGCGAGAGGCTGGGAAGTTCCAAATGCCTCCGCCCGGTCGCTGCAGTTGAGCGTGGAACGGATGTGATGGAGACTCAAACCATGTGGCTCTGTCTGCATCGTTGTGGGTGAAATTAAGGTTTCAGGTGTCAGGTTTCAGGTTTCAGTCCGGCCTCCGGGTGCGATGCCCGGGGTTATTGTATTTCAATGATTTGCATATGTTCTCTGAGGCAAGGTTTGTTCAATTGCCTGAGCCAAGCCTCCCGATCCCAAACCGCGATGTCTCTTCTTCCCACCTTGTCTCTGAATACACGAAACGATCAAGAACGATCGGCAGAATGCCGTCCGAGTCCGGAAACGGCGCGCTCGGACCCACCACGGGCGGAC
>JAGYMT010000451.1 GCA_018400335.1 Kiritimatiellia bacterium
CGTTCGAGGATAGACTGCTGATGGAGAATGTCAATTTCGACCTGCCGCGCGGCGGCATCGTGGGCGTGATAGGCGGAAACGGCGCGGGCAAGACGACGCTCTTCCGCATGATTATTGACAAGGAGCCGGTGACCTCCGGAAAGCTGACGGTGGGCGAGTCGGTTATCCCGGCCTACGTGGACCAGAGCCGGGACGCGCTGGATCCGGAGCGCACGATATACGAGGAGATAACAGGCGGACTGGAGTTCCTGGACCTGGGCGGAAAACAGATGAACGGACGCGCCTACTGCAGTCGGTTCAATTTTAAAGGGACCGACCAGCAGAAGCGCGTAGGACGCCTCTCGGGCGGGGAGCGGAACCGCGTCCACCTGGCCAAGCTGCTCCGCGGCGGCGGCAATCTCCTTCTGCTCGACGAGCCGACGAACGATCTTGACGTGAACACCCTGCGCGCGCTGGAGGAAGCCATTGCCGATTTTGGAGGGTGCGCGGTTGTGGTGAGCCATGACCGCTGGTTCCTCGATCGAGTGGCAACGCATATACTCGCCTTCGAGGGCGACAGCAAGGTCGAGTGGTTTGAGGGGAACTACGCGGACTACCACGAGCAGCGCCGGGCCAGGCTTGGCGATGCGGCCGACCGTCCGCAGAGACTGCGGTTCCGTCCGGTGTCGAACCGATGAACGATGAGTTTCGCGCTACAATATTCCATCACGCTTTATGGTCCTTAATTGTGGTTTCTTTGAGCAAACCTGAACTGGCAGCTAAGATTTTTCTAACCTGTCTGAATGACACGCAGAGACAGGCAGGACAACCCGCCCGATACGGCGGACAAGCTCGGCCTTTGCCCAAGGGCTTCGTCCGTCGTCCTGCAAAGGAAGACTATGGCGGACAAGATGGCGGGCAAGCATGCTAGCTGGAAAGCATTTGTTGCCAGACCCTTTGCGCCTCTCGAAGAAAGTCCCCGGCGTGGGCAATGATCTCCTCAGCCTGCTCGCGAGCGGGGTCAAAGTCTTCGCGATAATCGCTTTTCTGTCTCAAGTCGAATGCGCTACGGAGATGGCGTCCGGCCTGTTGTGAAAACAACCCTGTTTACTAGAAAGATAATATCGTTTTTCACAGCGGGATGCCCTGATTCTGAACGTTATGTATGAATGGCGAACTCCGCAAGGGACTGTCACTAAGTTCTGATGCACTGAAACATATAACGGAAATGACACGACCGATCTCCAAGCCTGCGTCAAAGGCGATATCTCCTATGCGTTTCTCTATATCCCAAGTAACGGATGGTAGCGTTACCATGACATCAATGTCCGATTCCTTGTCCATCTCCCCGCGCGCCGCTGATCCGTAGAGAACGACGCGTTTTGCACCGAATTCCATCACCAGGCGCTGTGCAACGTTCGCCAGCACGTTTTGCTCATGTTTCCGGAGCTTCATTTCCATCTTCTTCTTTCAGTGATAAGAAACCGCTTTTCAGGCGGCATGACCACTCGCCCAACGGCACCTTCCTGAAATTGCGTTTCATGGGGGAAAAGGTAGCAGAATCGGGATGGAGACGTCAAGCAAGAACGACCGGCGTCTTGGCGGTTATAATGTTCTTGTTTCTCTTCGCAGTTTCTGAATAATGAGGTGCTAAATGACAAAGAGGAGATGAGAGCTTTGAAACTGCATAATTTTGGAATGCGTTGCGGACACAAGGTCCCGAAGATCAGTATCGGCGCCATGCGCCTGCCCAAGGACGTGGATGACGCGGTGGCGCTTGTGCGGCATGCGATTGACAGCGGCATGCGGTACATAGACACCTCGCGCGGCTACGGCGAGTCGGAATGGATCATCGGCCAGGCCCTGAAGGACGGGTATCGAAAGAAGGTTCTTCTCTCCACCAAGTGGGCGCCCTGGATTGTCAAGGTGGATCAGGGTGATGATTCATCAAGCGACCGCGTTCGGCGGCGCATTGAGGAGTCCATGCGGCGTCTCGACGTGGACTTTCTCGATTTCTACCAGGTCTGGAATATCAGCTCGCGCGAGAACTACGACCAGGCGGTTGCGAAGGGCGGCATGGTTGAGGGCATTCTCAAGGCGAAGGCGGAGGGGCTTGTTTTTCAGGTCTGTTATTGTTTTAGCCTTTTTTTTATTTTATTTTAATCAAGATT
>JAGYMT010000452.1 GCA_018400335.1 Kiritimatiellia bacterium
GGTGAATGCCATTCTGTGCAAGGACGAGATAACGAACCAGCGTGTGCACTATTTCGACAAGGGCGTCAAGCGGCTGGTGATCGAGCTGGAGCTTGATAACCTCGTGGTGTTTCTCGTGCACCTGTCGCTTTCCTTCGGCACACGGCACCGCCAACTCGGCGATCTCTTCTCGCTCGTCAAGGAGACTACGAAGCCGTGCATCGTGGCAGGCGACTTCAACGCCTTCAAGGGGGACCGCGAGATGCGGCTCTTTATGGCGGCAACGGGTCTTTTGAACGCCTGCCCCGACGGACGTCCTTCCTTTCCGAGCTGGGCGCCGCGCAAGCAGCTCGACTTCATTCTCCACAGCCCGCGGATAACGATAGAGAACTTCGCGGTTCCAAGTGTGACCTTCTCAGATCACCTTCCGCTGGTGTGCGACTTTAAACTCTGAATATGGCGCCAAGCCGCCTGCCCAGCAGCACATTGGCCCCGAGTATGGTTATCAGCAGGAAGACCATGGCCCACATGCCCAGAGCCGAGGCAATGAACTTCCCCTCGCCAAGCAGTTGAAAGAGCTCGAATAGCGCCTTGGTGATCGGAAAAAAAGCCTGCTTCTGGGCCAGGATGAGCGAGTCGGACACCTCGAGCATGGCGAAGCTGAATGCGAGCAGTCCGCCGGCTATGAGATTTGCCTGTATCAGCGGAAGCGTGATCCGCCATACCGCGCGCGCGGGCGGACATCCGAGATTCAGTGCTGCCTCCTCAAGCGTCACGGATGTCTGCTGCAGGCCGGCGACGGCTGAGCGCACGACGTACGGAAGGCGCCGCACGCCATAGGCGATCACCAGCAGTATAACCGGGTTGTCGGTCGGGTCCAGGAAGGCGAAGAGCGCGCCGGGCCGGCTCATGGCAACATAGCCGAAGGCCACGATCACGCCCGGCACGGCCAGTGGCAGCATCGCCAAGGTATCCAGCGCGCCGCGCCAGCGCACGTCGCTCCGCACCACGACATACGCGATAGCGACCCCAAGGCAGAGGTCCAGCATCATCGCCATGGACGCGTATTGCAAACTGTTCCTGATGCTCGGCAGGGTCATCCCGTGACTTAGCGCCGTGAGATAGTGATCGCCTGTAAACACGGATGGAAGCACGGTCTTGTACCAGGCGCCGCTGACGCTCATGAGCAGCACGCCAAGGTGAGGGAGGGCCGCAACGGCGAACACGGCGGCGAACGCCGAAAACGCAAGCAGCCCGCGCCAGCCGCCCAATTTCCTGGCGATCGCCGCCTGCCCCGCCTTTGCCATCATGCCGTGCGCGCTCCGCCCGAAAAAGAACTTGCCGACGCCATAGAGCCCGAGCGACATGACCAGCATTATGAACACCAGCGCGTACGGGAAGGGGCTGGCCCCGATATCCTTGATGCCGTCGTACACCTGCACCGCCGTGATCCGGGAGTAGTCGAACATCAGAGGCGTGCCCAGCTCGGTGAAGGACCAGATGAAGACTATGGTCATCCCGGCGAATAAACCCGGCATGATGAGAGGCGCCGTGATCCGGAAGAAGCGGCGCAGGCCGTGGCAACCGAGATTCTCCGCGGCCTCTTCCATGGCAGGATCAACGTTAGATATGGCCGCGACCGCGTTCAGGTAGAATATCGGATACAGGTGCAGCGCCTCGGTTACAGCAATGGCCCAGAACCGGCCGCCGCCTATCCAGTCGAACGCATCGGACCAGTCTATCACCTGGAGCCGGACGAGCAACGCATTCAACGCTCCATACCGGCCCAGCAGCTGCCTCACGCCGATCGCACCCACAAAGGGCGGCAGGATCATGGGCGCCAGTATCAGCCCGCTCAACATGGTCTTGCCAGGGAAGTCGCAGCGCGCCGCCAGCACGGCAAGCGGCAGTCCTATCAGCGCCACTATCGCGGAAGTCGCAAGCGCCATGCACAAGCTGTTGATGAGCCCTTCAAGGTAGATCGGGTTGCGGAAGACCTCCGCCACGAACGCCCCGGTGAGGACGCCGCGATTGACGAATCCGCCCCGCATCACCTGCGCCAGGGGCCACAGGAGGAACGCCCCGAGAAACAGCAGCGTCGCGCCCGCTATAAAGTAAGCCCATCCGCGCCTCATTAGCTCCTTATTCGCGAAATGTTTGACTAAAT
>JAGYMT010000453.1 GCA_018400335.1 Kiritimatiellia bacterium
GTGCACGCCGTGCGCGACGTGTCGTTTTCGGTTGGGAAAGGGGAAGTGGTGGGCTTTTTGGGTCCGAACGGAGCGGGCAAGTCCACCCTTTTCAAAGTCCTCACCGGTCTTCACCCGGCGCGGTCCGGCACGGTCCGTATTTTCGAGCGTGATGTCAGAACGATCGGGGCCGCCGAGCGCGCCGGGCTGATCGCGGTGGTTCCGCAGGAACTCACCACCCCGATGGCGCACACCGTTGAGGAAATCGTGATGATGGGGCGCTCCGTCCTGCTTCACCCCTGGCAGCAGCCCTCCGACCGCGACAGACAGGTGGCGGAGCGGGCAATGGCCTACACGGATATCAGCGAATTGAAACATCGCACGCTCAACGCTCTGAGCGGCGGCGAGAAGCAGCGCGCGGTCGTGGCCATGGCGCTGGCGCAGGAGCCGAAAATCATCTTAATGGACGAGCCCACGACGCATCTGGACATGAACCACGCAATAGAGCTGATGCAGCTCATTCAGCGGCTCAATGCCGAACAAGGCGTGACGGTGCTGATGATCAGCCACGACCTCAATCTGGCATCCGTCTTCTGCCGACGTCTGCTCGTGCTGCACCATGGAACACTGACTGCTGATGGAACGCCCGCGGAGGTCCTGACCGGGGAAATGATCAGGAGCGTGTACCATTGCGATGCCCGCATTCTCCACGACGCCGCAACCGGCGCTCCGTTGATCGTTCCGGCGCCGGTGATACGCTTCAACGACGGGGCCGCCGGAGTGCGCGTGCACTTGGTCGCGGGCGGCGGCAGCGGATGCGAACTGCTCAGGCGCCTTTCCCTGGGCGGCCACAAGATCACCTGCGGAGCTCTCAACAAGGGTGACAGTGACGCGCTGTGCGCTCAGGCGCTCGGTGTGGACACCGCGCTCGAAAAACCGTTCTCGCCCATCGGCGCGCAGGCCGTTGAGCAGGCCGTCGGAATGGCCGGCGATGCGGACGCCGTGATCCTTTGCCAAGTGCCGTTCGGACCGGGCAACCTGCCGAACATCGGGATCGTGGAAGATGCACTGCGGCGCGGGGCTCGAACGCTGATCAACGACCGCGATCTGGAGAAGAGGGATTACACCGCCGACCGTTCCGCCGTTTCGCGGATCAGGCGCATGCTCGATTCGGGAGCAATTCCATGGCGGGACGCGAACGACGTGCCTGCCATTCTCGCGGGAAAAGACGCGAAATAAAATTTTCGCACAGCGAAAATTTTATGGGATTGCGGATCTCGCCCGACTTCGGGATTGTTGACAATCATTCCTGCAGCCGAGATCGAATATGGTTTGGATCACGCCGACAGTCGAGAACGGCTCGTATTCGAATCTGGTTCGCCACAACCTCGTAATAAACTGCGTACGGAAACTTTGCGGAAAGCAAGCGGTGGTATCCATACGCCAAGGCATGGATTCCGGCAAACAATCGTAGCGATTCAATATCTGCCGCCAAGGATTCTTCGAAGTATTCGCCGAGACCGTCGCCTTGTCGCTCGTAGAATTCGCGCCCCAAAATCAAGTCCTCGACGGCCGACCGGAGGATAACGATTCTCACTGCATTCCCTTCCGAAGCATTTTCTTCGCGTGCTCCCACGGCACGAACTCGTCCGCGCCAGAGTTAACGGCCGCCTCCCGTTCTCGCAGCACATCTTCGTGCCACTCTGGAGACGTGAATTCATCATCACCCCGGCTTAAATCCCGCCAAAGCTCTTCCATTGCCCGCAATTTCTCGGTTCGCGTCAGACTTCCAATGTCCAATATCGTATTCATGCCAGTATTCCACTCCACAGGGTTTGTAATTGTTCCATCAACTCCACTTCTGTCTGTTTCCCGGCACAACAGCGCAGGATGCCTTCTTAATTGAACGGAAACCTTAGCTCATTTTTATTTGGCAATGACATTCAAGATTTGCAGTCTATACCATCGCTACATCCAAGCACGAACAGTGGGGCTCCTATGCCAGGCATTTCTCGCGAGAGAGTCAACGAGGGTATGCTAATATCATCGACCTCCAGCCTGACTAGATCTCGATTCTCAGCGAGTTCAAGGTCACTTAACGTAAGTGTTCGTCCGTCAAGCATTGTAGCCGAAAATGGGAGCCCGCAGCGGAGCACGTGTTC
>JAGYMT010000454.1 GCA_018400335.1 Kiritimatiellia bacterium
GAGAAAACAGACGCTAAACTCGGAAGCACCTGCAATGAAGCCTGCCCGCGGACGGGCAATCTAGGACACCTCGGTGTGCCCCTTCTCTTCCCGCGCCTGGCGGACGACTATCCGGTTGCCGTTCGTTTTTATCACGCGCACTCTGGCGCCCTTCTCGATCAGGCTGCCGTCGCTGACGACATCATACCTCGCGCCGTCAATGGCTACGATTCCGGCCGGCCTCAGCTCGGTCACGCTCTCACCCTCCTTCCCGACCAACTTCTGGTACTGATCATCCGACGCCTTGAAGTCGCTGCCGTCTTTTGCAAGCGTCATGCTCTTCCCCATGATCGTGCGGGGAAAATACTTAATCCACAGGATCACGCTCACACAGAGCAATAACACAATGGCGATCATGATGTACGTCCCCGTGGCGGAGCCAAAGGCGGAGAATCCCATCACAATCGCACCCAGCAGGGAGAGGCCGCCAAGCACGCCAATCACTCCGCCCGGCAGGAACAACTCGAGACAGACCATCAAAAGCCCGGCAATTAGAAAAATAAAGAAAAGCGAGGTCATACGTTTTCGTCCCTTTCAACAACAATCCTTCGACCGCGCGCCGACACGATCCGAATCGGAGCGCCCGCATCAAGAAATTCGCCGTCCGTAACCACGTCAACACGCCTATCGCCGAATTCGCCGGCTCCACCCGGATGCAGCGGCGTTATGGCGGTTCCCCTCAGCCCCACCAGATCGCCAACCGCTTCGGAAGCTGTGTACCCGGCATCCCTGCTCGCGGCATTATCGAGCGCCACCCACTTGAAAGCCCGCGTGTTCCGGGCATGCCGGAAGATGAGAAAGCCCGCGACTCCCGCCAGCACAATCGCGCCTGCGACCGCCACAAAAGAGTCCTCAAGATAGTCGGACGTCACGCCAAACGGGCCGAAACTGGGCATCTGCGGGAGCATGGCGGAGAACAGACCGAATATGATGAGAATGACGCCCGCCATACCAACAGCTCCAAATCCGGGTATCACGAATATCTCGACAAGCAGAAGCGCTACGCCCGCCAGAAATATGAGCACGTCCTCCATTCCGGCGAGCCCGGCAATGTGGTGGCCCCAGAAAAAGATCATGAGACATATCACGCCTAAGATGCCGGGCAGCCCGAAACCTGGGGTCTTGAACTCGATATAGAGACCGAGCAGACCGCCGGCGAGCAGAAGCACGGAAAGTGAAGCTATCACGCGGGCGATTTTCTCGACCGAGCTTACCTCGATCGTCACCACGCTGCTGTCCCCCCTGCCGATCACTCGAAGCAGTTCGTCAACATCCTTCACCGTGCCGGAAGAGAGAAGCGGCTTCTGATCCTCGCCTACAAGCTGCTCGGCCTCCGTGTTCGTGAGGGTGAGCAGTTCGCCCGCGGGGCTGACCACATCATCACCAAGGACAAATTCCTTTTCCTTACGCACCATTGCCTCGGCCAGCTGCGGATCATGTCCCTTGGCCTGTGCCGCCGACCTGACAAGCGCGGAGACGCCGGAGACGGCTTTCTCCTCCATGGCTTCCGGCATCTCCTGCACTCCGCCCAACGGACTCAGCATCACCGGTGTGGCGGCGCCTATCACGCTGCCCGGCGCCATGTAGATGTAATCAGTCGCCAATGCTATGATTGCGCCGGCGGAAAATGCCTGCGCCTTCACGAAGGTATACGTCGGGATCTTCACCCGAAGGAGGAGCCGGACAATCTCGTCGGTGGCGTCAAGCTGGCCGCCCGGCGTGTCTATCACGAGAACGATTGCGCCGGCCTTCTCCGCCTCGGCCTGCCTGATCCCGCGCCGGACGACATACAGCAGCGCCTTCTCTATCCCGCCCTCGATGGGAATAACGTAGGTGACGTCCCCGCCCGGGCTCTCCGCCTCCGGCTCATCGCCAAACGCCGGACACAGAAACAGGACCGCACACAACAAAATGATGAATCTTCCCATATTCATGACTCAATGATATACGGGGCTTTCTGAAAAGGCAACACCGTTTTTTTTTCCGATTGTTTCAGCAATGCTCATTTGGTTGAGCCTCAATAATCACGGCGTGCTCGGAGAGCCCGCCCTACCTGACAAATGTCTCTGCAATGAGTTGTCTTCTGTTCCTTCTTCTGCTT
>JAGYMT010000455.1 GCA_018400335.1 Kiritimatiellia bacterium
GTGAGCACCGCGACCGAGCGCTCGACGAGCTTGTCGCCGCCCTCGGGCGGGACGCGGAGGCTGGCGGGCATGGCGCTGTAGTGGCCGTGGGCAAGCGCTTCGCGGGTCGGCAGATAGCTCAAGGTGTCGTTGGTCAGTTCCGCGGCGATGGTCTGGGTCGCCGGGCAGCGCGCCTTGATGCGCTGGCCGTACTCGAGGTACAGCTCGAACGGGTTGGTGGCGACGGCGAGATCGCCGATGCGCAGGAAATTGCAGTCGGCGATCAGGATCGGGTTCGCCCTGGCGGCGGCGTCTCGTTCGAGGAGCTTCCGATACCGCAGCAGTGTGCCGCCGGGCCAGGATTTCGGGTCCGGATCGCCGTCCGCGGTAAGCTCGTGGATCTGTTCTTCGTAGTAGGCGACCTGCTCGTCGGACATGACGTAGGCGGGCAGCTCGATCAGCTCGTGCCGGTGGCGGAAGACCGGGTCGGCCGTCAGTTCCCGGCGGCCATGCTCGTAACCCTCGATCACGCCGTTGACCAGGCGTCGCGCCAGGACGGCACAGCCCTCGACGCCGCGTCGCCGAGGCTCGCTGCGCCCCCAGCGGATCAGGTCGTCGGGGCACTGATCGCCGGCCGCGCCGGTCACGGCCAGAACCGTGAAACCGTTGCCGAAATGCTCGCGCAGGGCCCGACGCGTCGGGCCCCAGAGATCCGCAGTCAGGAAGTTCTCGCCCATGCAGGTCTGGGCCGTGCAGGCGATGCTGACGACGGCACCGGTGAGCGCGCCGTCCATGTCGTGCGTGAACAAGAGTTCGATGCCCGGATCCATCGGACCTTCGACCTTGACGAAATCGCTGCGCTTCGCATCCCCGTACATCTGGCCGGTGCCGTCGGCGAAGACGACGCGTCGGCACCAGCCGAGCACGGCATGGCCGAGGCCGGCCGATGTCTGCCCCGGCGTCCGCGCTTCCCAGGCAGCGACCGCAACGTCCGTCACCCGCTCGACAAAGAACGCGCGATACTCCGACGGCTTCATGGTGCCGGTCGGCGGTTCGGGGAACAGGTCATCCCTGAAATTCGGCGCGTTGTGCGTGTGCGTGCAACTGATCAGCAGCTTGTCGGCGTCGAAACCGGGAATGCGTGCGGCCACGGCCCGACGGATGTCCTGGACCACATCCCGCGCGCAATTGACCAGGTCCCACGAGATCCAGAGCGCGTGCTCGCCGTCCGCGCCTTCGAGCGCCAGCGCCGTGGCCATGCAGGGCTCCTCGACGTGCGTGCTGATGCGTTCGTTGAACATGCCGAACAGGTTGACCGGTTTGTCCGGCGTAATGCTCGCCTGGGCCCAGCCGATTTTCAGTGTGTTCGTTTGCACAGGGGGCCTCCGTTTATTGTGTTAAGGTTATGAGGCGGATTTCGGTCACCGCGTCTTTGGGTGAGCTGATGTCTTTCATCTTTTGGGCCAGGCCGGGAGAGCCATACGTATAGAGCAAATAAGGATGGGGGATGTTGTTGTGACCAGTAAAACGCTCCAAACTCGGCAGCCAGGAAGGCATATCCGCCACGTCCCGCCCGACGCATCGCACGTCAAAGGTCTCGCCTCCATCGGAAGACATCAACAACACCAATCTGGATGAATGATTGCCGAACTTGGCTTTAGGACCGCAATGCAGTTTCGCCTTATGATCCACCGAATGGACGTCCACCGCGGTCAGTGCCAAATAGAGGCGTCCATCGTCACTGACCGACATGCTTGGTTCCGCCCAGGATGCGCGGTGATGGGGATATGCCTTCTCAATGAACGGATTGAGGGATACGGCTTGCCACCCGTTGTCTTCCCGGCGCCATAGCACGGCTTCGCCCCATTTGTCGGAATATCCCCTGAAACCGGTCGACACGGTCGTGATACACGGCCTACCGTCCTTGAGCACCACGAGGTTACCCGCCCTGATACAGTTGTCCGTCACGGGAATCCGCTCAAAGGCAGTGTCTGTAGGAAGATCCTCAACCGCGGCTCCATCAAAATGTGTCCACGTCTTGCCGTCATCGGCCACAACGCAACTCGCCGTAAGTGGATCAAGCACCTCCTGACTCAGGAACTTGACGAACGAGCCCCCCATCAGGAAGGGCTGCGTGGGTGTGATATCTGCCTGAG
>JAGYMT010000456.1 GCA_018400335.1 Kiritimatiellia bacterium
TCCGGGCATCGCGCCCGGAGGCCGCACTGAAACCTGAAACCTTCTCTCCCTGACTTACCACGGAAATACGACTCATTTCGGAACGTCAAACAACCGGCTACCCATGGAATTCCAGAAAGAACCTTCATTACTACCCGAGAATGAAAGGCTCAAGATGGCGGCGGAAATGGCGCCTCAATGTTTCGTAATACTTCTCCTCGTGCTCCAGCAGCGCCGATTTGAGCCTCGACCCGGATTCCTTTAGAACGGATCCGAATGTCACGTGCAGCGCCTGGCGCAGGTGGTGATCATCGAGCAGGCCGGGCAATTGCCCGTCCTGGGCGCCTTCGAAATCGGGCACCGCCGAGAGGTCGGCGGAGACATGGTAGGAAGCCTTATCCGCCGGATAGCGCTCGACGGCAAACCGGCAAAGCTCCCTGAAGTACACAGGGTCCACTTCGGCAATCACCCGCAGCGCCTCCACGTAGCTCGTGCCGGCCGTCTTCATGTGGACCAGTCCGCCGCACGCGCTGCTCAAGAGCGGATAGATGCTGAACTTGTCCGAGCCGGAGTGCAGGCTAAGCTTGTACGGACCCAGCGCGCGGGCAATCGCGGCATGGCCGGCCAGGTGCCGGGCAACGGTCTCAAGATCGCCGATATAATCAACGCCCTTCTCGAACCGGCCCACGTAGCGCGGCGCAAGGCTCACCCATTGCACGCCCAGCCGTTTCAGCTCGCTCGCCACGTAAATGTGTTCCGCAAGCGAGGTGGGCGTCTCGGTCTCGTCCACCGAGATCTCCAGCTCGTGAGCGGTGCCGCGCGACGCCAGGTGGCGCGCCATCACCACCACGTGCGCAACCGCGCGGCCGTACTTCGCTGCGGCCCTGTTGATATCCTCCGGCGCGATGGTGATGCTCTGCCGCTCAATCGGGGCATCAGGCTCGAAATCGAACTTCTTTCCAGCATAGCGTCGTTGAAGGTCGTCGCGCGTGCATTCGAGTTCGTTCCAGGGCAGTGCGGCAAGCTTCTTCTCAATCACTGCGGGCTCCGCTTTGTCGGCGTCATTATCAACGTGCGCTCCCGGATCGACCGTGAAGAAGGTGAATCCGGCCGCCGCGCACAGGTCAATATCTTCAGGCGTTTTTAAGTGATCAGCATCGGCGCCCGCCGTGCACCGGAGCCCCGACTGGAAGACGCCCCAAGCAGCATTATTCATAACGTCGTCCGGGCTCCTGCCCGATCGCTCCATTTCCCGGATTGACTGCTGCGCGAAGATCGGCGCAATGCTGTTCGGCGGCAGGTCCATGACGGCGCGCGCATGGCCCGGGGTCGCCAGACCCAGCCTGTCGCCCATGCCGGCCGACGTCTTGAGCCCGAGCAGGGCCGGCTTAAGCCAGGGCAGCGCTTCGCGCAGCGCGCGGCCGTTCGCATGGGTGCATGGACACTGCTTCAGGACAAGCCCCTTTCTGAAAGGCTGCTCATTGCCCTGAAACGCGGCGAGCGCCGGAGCCCCGGACCGGGCCGCCACCGACAACGTCTTGCCCCCGGACGACTTTTCCAGCCAGAATGCCGCGTCCCCGTGAATCGTGAAGGAATCGCGGTAGGCCGATTCGCCCAGTTCCTGCTTGATTTTATCGAAAGAAGAAAGATTAACGCTCATAGGGTCTCCTGTTGTTGCCATACTACCCTGGCGCAACAAGCGCCAGCCCCCGAGAACAAGCGGGACGCCCAAGAGCTTGAAAGGCCGAGTCGGTTGTTGCAAGAAAAAAAATCAGCTATGCCGGGTATGCGGACTTTCTCATCACCCTGGACCTTGTGACTGGCGAAGAGCAGTTGAATATCCAATACCCAACAAGGAACTCCCAATATTCATCGGATTCCTTGGATATTGGACATTCCGTGTTGGCTGTTGGGCGTTGCGGCGGGCGCAGAGACTAACTGCCATCGCAACAATTTACAACTAACGCGGGCAAAGCCCGCAACCCAATCAATGCAGCGTGGCCCGACCTGCCCGCGCGCTCCCGTCTTCGCTCGGAAGCTTCGCCCAGGCAAGCCGCGCGCGGGCAGGCATGAACGCTTGGTCTTCATAGAATCTTCACCAAGCCGAAGGCATGGAGACAACTTGTTTTTCATAGCAGTTTCTCAACAATGAGGC
>JAGYMT010000457.1 GCA_018400335.1 Kiritimatiellia bacterium
CGCGGGAGATCATGCGGTTCGCTCCCCTGGACTCTCCGCGCCAGACTGCCGATTGCCTTGAAGCCCTCCGGTTGTACTCATCGGTTTCCCACCAACGACTGCTCGATGTGCATCCTCTCGCCGAAGCTCGTGGAGTGTGGACGGCACCTGAACGTGGATCTGATCTCTCTGGGCGAGCTGAAATCACTTGATGGCGAGGCGGGCAATTTCCAGGCGCGGATCGCGCGCAAGGCGCGCTACGTGGATCCCGCCAAGTGCACCGGCTGCGGCGACTGCCTCGCGGAATGCCCCACCCGGCTCAAGCCCGACTACGGCGCGCAGCCGTACAAGGTGAATCTCAAGCCGGAGGAGAAGGCGCTGGTTGACGAGCTGATCGAGACGCACGGCGCCTCGCAACGTTCGCTGATGCGCGTGATGCAGGAGGTGAACTCGCGTCTGCGCTACCTGCCGAAGGACGTTATCCACTATCTCGCCAAAAGATATTCGATTCCGGCGAGCATCGTTCACCGGATCGGCACTTTCTACACGGCTTTTTCTCTCACGCCGCGCGGGAAGCACACGATAAGCGTTTGCACCGGCACTGCCTGCCACATCAAGGGCGCGGCGAAGATCGTGGACGAGTTCAAGCGGGAGCTGGGCACGGACATAGGCGGCACGTCGGGGGATATGCTCTTCACGCTCGAAGCCGTGCGCTGCCTCGGTTGCTGCAGCCTCGCGCCGGCGCTCAAGATAGACGACCGCGTCTACGGCAACGTGAAGACCTCGCAGGTTTCGAGGATTATCGGGGATTACCGCAAGTGAGAATCGAGAATCCAGCACAGCTCGAGGAATTGCGCCGGAAGGGTGAGGCGAGTCTTTATCCCGTCCGGGCGCGGGTGAACATAGGCATGGCCACCTGCGGCCTGGCCAGCGGCGCAGGCGAGGTGTTCGCCGCCGCCGTTGAGGCGGCGGGCGGGTCGGACGCCGTGCTGGTTCAGGCGGTCGGCTGCCTCGGCGCATGCGGACTTGAGCCGCTGGTCGACGTGCTTGTGCCGGGCAGACCGCGGATCGTCTATCGCAATGTCACCCCGGAAATGATGAGGAAGATCGTCGCGGCTCTGCTCGATGGCGTGGAAGTGTTCGACGGCGCGGTCTTCAAGATCTCGCGCGACGAGGACGTGTTCAACAGCTCCGTCCGCGAGCTGGGCGCGGGTTCGGCGGGCGGCCTCCCGGAATACGCGGATTATCCCTTCTTCGCGCGGCAGATGAAGCTGGCGATGCGGAACTGCGGGATCATCGGCCTGGACAGCATTGAGGAATGCGCGGCGCGCGGCGGCTATTCGGCGCTGGCCGACGTTCTCGCAAAAGGCGACAGGCGATGGGTGGTTGACGAGATAATCAAGTCGGGCTTGAGGGGCAGGGGCGGCGGCGGCTTTCCGACCGGCTGGAAATGGGAGTCGTGCTTTAAGGAGGAGTCGGTTCCGAAATACATAATCTGCAATGCAGACGAAGGCGACCCCGGCGCCTATATGGACAGGAGCACGATGGAGTGCGATCCGCACAGCGTGCTGGAGGGCATGGCCATCGGCGCATATGCAATAGGCGCGAACGAGGGCTATGTCTATATCCGCACCGAATATCCGCTGGCGCTGGAGAAACTCGAACGCGCGATAGACCGCGCGCGGGAATTCGGGCTGCTCGGCAGGAACATCATGGGCTCCGGATTCGATTTCGACATCGTTATAGCGCGCGGCAGCGGCGCCTTCGTTTGCGGAGAATCGAGCGCGCTGATCGCTTCCATCGAGGGCAATCCGGGCGAGCCGCGCGCCAAGCACATCCACATGTCGGAGAGCGGGCTGTTCGGCAAGCCGACCGTCCTGAACAACGTGGAGACCTTCGCGAACGTGCCGCTGATCATCAAGCGCGGGGCGGCGTGGTTTTCGTCCATCGGAACGGAGAACAGCAAGGGCACGAAGCTCTTCTCGCTCGTGGGCAATGTGCGGAACTCGGGGCTGGTCGAGGTGCCCATGGGCATGAGTCTGCGCGAGATAGTCAATGACATCGGGGGCGGGGTTCCGGAGGGGCGAACCCTGAAGGCCGTGCAGACCGGCGGGCCGAGCGGCGGCTGCATTCCCGCGGACATGACCGATA
>JAGYMT010000458.1 GCA_018400335.1 Kiritimatiellia bacterium
TTTCATTCGCCGCAAGGGCGGCCGTTATCTCCCGGCCAACTGGCAGAGCAACTCCGTCCTTCCTAAGAACAAGCACGACAACAAACTGTGCGCTTTACGGCAGCAACTCTTTCTGGCCGAACGGAATATTTTATGCCCGGCCGATTCCCGGCAAATCGATGCAGTTTGTCGGCATTGTAACCGGTCATCACGGTCTGGCTCGCAAGGGAGAGTTGGTGCTTTTTGACGTTAATAAGGGTACTCGTGAGGCGGACGGTGTGATTCAGAGAATTCCCGGGTACGGCAAGTCGGTCGAGCCGCTGGTTCGGGATAAGTTGGTCGACGGTTCTTGGCCGCTGAATCTCCATCCTTTCCCGCTGGATGACACAACCTTCCTGGTGGCAATGCAGCCTGACGACAAGGCGAGTATGGGTTTGTATCTGGTGGACCGTTTCGACAACGTCCTGCTTCTGGCCGAAGAGACAGGCTGCGATCTGGTCGAACCTCTGCCGCTGCGCTCTTCGAAGATGCCGCCCATCCATCCCGACCGCATAAACCGCGATGATCCTGATGCGACGATTTACATTGCCGATATCTATCAGGGTCCCGGCTTGAAGGGTATTCCTCGCGGGGAGGTTAAGAAGCTGCGTCTGTACACATACACCTACGGTTTCGCTGGGCAGGGAGGACTTTATGGTGTGATCGGCATGGATGGTCCGTGGGATATGCGCCGCACCTTGGGAACGGTTCCGGTCAATCCCGACGGATCGGCTCTGTTCAAGGTTCCGGCCAATATCCCGATTGCCCTACAGCCGCTGGATGCCGAAGGCAAGTCGATGCAGGTGATGCGCAGTTGGTTCAATGCCCGCAACGGCGAGTTTCTCTCATGTCTGGGGTGTCATGAGGACGCAACTGAATCTCCGCGGACTGATCAGATGCCCAAACCGGAGAAAATCGACACGATCAAACCTTGGCGCGGATCTTTCCGCAACTACGAGTTCGCGCGCGAGGTGCAGCCTGTGCTGGACGCATATTGCGTTCGCTGTCATAACCAGGATGATCCCCCGCCAGCGGAACGCTTCGGCGACAAGCACTGGAAGCCCGATCTGCGCGGCGACAAGCTGATCACGGATTGGACCACCAAAATGGCCGGTCGCGGGCCGGCCAACTTGGCTGGCAAGTTCTCGGTCTCCTATGCCAACTTGCATCGGTATGTGCGTCGTCCCGGCATCGAAAGCGATATTCACCTCTCTGTTCCAATGGAGTGGCACGCGGACACAACCGAGCTGATGCTGATTCTAAGCAAGGGTCACCACGGGGTTCGACTCTGCGATGAGGCGCAAGACCGGCTGATCACCTGGATCGACTTCAATGCGCCGTTTCACGGACGCTGGCAGACACTCACGAAAGAATCCGCCATCGCCAAGGAGGGTGTGCGCGAGAAACGGCGGCAAATGTACGCGGGAGTTTATGAAAACCATGAGAAGCTTGATTTTCCGCCGGTCACGATAGTTGCGGTTGATCCGAAAAAGGTCGAAGCGCCGCCGGCCGGTGACGCACCATTCGAGGGCTGGCCATTCGCCGCCGCCGCGCAACCTTCCCCGGCGCTGGAGACTCTCGACCTTGGGGAGGGCGTGACGCTTGAGCTGGTCTCTGTTCCCGGCGGGAGTTTTCTGATGGGCGCGCTTGACGGCTATCGCGATGAGGCTCCGCGGACGAAAGTTGACGTGAAACCTTTCAGCATGGGACGAATCGAGATTACCAACCGTCAGTTCCGCCGGTTCAAAACAAAACACACCAGCCACCGCGAGTCGCGTCATGGCTACCAGTTCGGTGTCACCGGATATGATGTAAACGGAGATGATCTGCCTGCTGTCCGACTCTCCTGGCGGGAGGCGATGGACTTCTGCGCATGGCTTTCGGAGAAGACCGGTAAAAGGGTCTCGCTGCCGACGGAGGCGCAATGGGAGTGGGCGGCCCGTGCGGGTTCGGATCAGCCTTTCTGGTTCGGTGGTGTTGATGCCGACTTCGCACAGTATGCCAATCTGGCGGATGTCTCGCTCTCTGATTTCTCGGGCAATCCCTATGTTCAGGAGTATGAGAAAGCCCGCTACAATAATCCGGATAACATCTATGA
>JAGYMT010000459.1 GCA_018400335.1 Kiritimatiellia bacterium
GGACCGGCTCAGATGTCTGTGCGTGTCCGCACGCAGACAGGCGAAGCGAAGGTTACCCTTGAAACGCCTGCGCCTTCCGATTCTTCTTGATGAACGAATCATCCTGTGCAATGATGCCGTACGTATGAGAAACCTCCTCACATCTTCGCTTGTCGCCATCTGCTTATGCTCGGCGGCGCACGGCGCCGAGCCCATTCCGATTGACGGTACCGCGGCTGTCGTTAATGAAAAGGCGATATCCATGACGCAAGTGATGCTTGCCATGCAGCCGGTTCACCGGCTTCTGGTCCAGAAACATTCCGGGGAGGAGCTGACCCGTGAGCTGGAGGCGGCCTACGAGAGAACGCTGAACTCGCTGATAGAGCGCCGGCTCATTCTGGACGAGTATAAGGCGCAGCAGAAGTTCGTGATTCCCGACAATATGGTTGATATGCAGATTGACGAGATACTCCACACCAAGTTCGACAATAACCGGGCGAAGCTCATGAAGACGCTCGAGGCCGACGGAATCAGCATGGATGACTGGCGCAGGGAAATGAAGGAGCGGATGATAGTCTCGTTCATGCGCAATCAGGCGCTGGACACGGGAGTGACGGTTTCGCCGCAGGCCGTGCGCGACGCCTACGAGCAGAATATCGCGAAATACAGCACCCCGTCACAGGTCGAGCTCAGGATGATCGTGATTAACAAGGGAAACACGGAGCAGGCAATGGCGGTCAAGAACAAGCAGGCGGGAGACGTCCGGAAACGCCTGCTGGCCGGCGAGAATTTCGACGAGCTTGCCAAACAGGTATCGGAGGGAACCAAGGCCGCAGCCGGCGGCTACTGGGGATGGATTGAGCCCGACAGCAGGAGGGCCGAGCTTGCCGCGGTTTTGAAGACCCTTGATCCGGGCAAGGTGAGCGAGATCATCGAGGCCGGCGATGTATACTACATTCTGAAGATCGAGGCCAGGAAACACGCGTCCGTAACGCCCTTCGAGGAGGTGCAGGAGTCCATCAGAGAGGATCTCCGGAAGAAGGAAACACAGCGGGCCTACGACTCATGGATCGAACGCCTCAAAAAGAAGGCCTACATAAAGAAGTTCTGATTCTCATGCAAAGGAAGCGAGCAACCGTCCTTGCAGTCACCCTCGGCGATCCCGGCGGCATCGGCGCCGAGATAGCCCTCAAGGCCGCATACACGCGGCGCCGGGCGGACTCCCTTCGTCTCGTGCTCATTGGCGATCCCTCCCTTCTGCGCGCTCGCGCCGCTCTTCTCAAACTGCCCGTTCCGCCTGAAGCACGCGCTGATGCGGATGCATCGGAGCTTCCGGCCGTTTCATACTGGAATCCGCGCGGCGGCAGGCGTTCGCGCGAGGCGGACTGGAAACCAGGCGTGACGAACAAGGCCTGCGGCCGCGCGGCGGCGCTCTGGATCCGCGCCGCCGTCGAGGGCTGCACTGCCGGGCGCTTCGACGGCATCGTCACCGGCCCGATCTGCAAGAAGAGCCTGCACCTGGCGGGCATAGGGTTCCCCGGCCACACCGAATATCTGGCGCACCTCACCGGGACTGAGCGCTTCGCCATGATGCTCATTGGCGGTCCCCTCAGGGTTGTTCTCGCGACACGCCACATCCCGCTTTCACGGGTTCCGTCCGCGGTTACCGCGGATGGAATAATCGAAGCTGTTGAACTCGCATCAAAGGCTGTCGTCTGGCTCGGGCTCAAGACGAGGCGAATAGGAATCTGCGCCTTGAATCCGCACGGCGGCGAGGGCGGCGCGCTCGGGCGCGAGGAGATCGAAACCATCATCCCGGCCGTCCGGCGCCTGCGAAGGAGAGGTCTTAATGTCGAGGGCCCGGTTCCCGCCGACGTTCTTTTCTATTATGCGATGAAGAACCGATACGGCGCGGTTGCCGCAATGTACCACGATCAGGGACTCGCGCCGCTGAAGATGATAGCGTTCGAGCGCGGGATCAACATCACGCTCGGCCTTCCGATCGTGCGCACGTCGCCCGATCACGGCACCGCGTTCGATCTCGCGGGCAAGGGAACAGCTAACCCTGGCAGCATGATCGAGGCAATCCGGCTGGCCGCGCGGCTCGCGCGCCGCGCCAACCCGTGGACCGCCCA
>JAGYMT010000046.1 GCA_018400335.1 Kiritimatiellia bacterium
TCCAAGTCATAATGCTAATTCCTGAATTTGCGCTTGCATTTCTTGGCTGATGGTGTTATCATTTTGAAAATGAAAGAAGATGGCTATACACTGATTGAAGTAGTTATCGCAGCCGCGCTGATGGCTCTTTCTATTACGATGGTTATCGGTACACTGGTGTTGATGAAGCGCTCTGTGCAGAGCTCGAACGACCGTCTCGCGGCTTTGCACGAGACGAGGAACCAGATGGAGACACTGCTGAGCCTTCCTTATACGAATGCGCAGCTCAGCTTGGGGTCGCACTCGTTCGCAAGTGCTTCCGGAAGTTTCACGGGGTTTTACAGTGTTGCCACTAATTCAACTTTTCCGGGGATTAAGAACGTAACCCTGACCATATACTGGAAGAATCCGGGGATGGTAAGGGCCTCATCGAACACGATAACGAGCTCAATGTCCGAGCCTTTGCATTAGCAATATGATTTGAACACAAACTGACGGATGACCCTGCCAGTGAAAGGGGATGAAACCAGCGGAGGTAGCAATGAAGATGGCTGCAAGAATCTCTCGACCAGGGGATGGCCGTTCAGGAATGGTGTTGGTCGTGGTGATGTGCCTGGCCGTAGTCATCGGCGTTTTGGCGGCAGCCTTGTTCACGGCGTCAACAACGCAAGCGAAAAGCGCCAAACGCTATATACGGATGGAACAGGCTTTCTACATCGCCGAGGCCGGTATCGAGCACGCCGCCGCCGTGATAGACGCCAATAGCCTCACTAATGTTCCTGCCGGAGGTCTGCCCGGACTAACCAACGCGCTGTCATTTGCGGGCGGAAACTTTCGTATTTCCGCTGTATCAACCAATCCAAACAGTTTTTTGATCACTTCAACCGGAACATACGCCAATATCACAAGAACCATTCAGGTTTCACTCACGATACCGGCCGCAAGCGGAAGCATTGTTCCGCCAAGCGTGGACGCGTCGCTCGCATATTACGGGACGAACCACTCTTTGACTCTCATAGGAGCAGGCGACAAGATTGACGGCAATGATTATGATCTGCCGGCAAACTTCAACTGCTCCGGCGCCGGCTGCTTCGGAAACCTGACCACTAATACGACATGCTCAAGTTCCGTATATACGGACAACCTCTTAGCCATTGCCGGACTTACCAAGATCACCGCCCCGCCGCCCCCCCGCTTGCAGACTGGCGGCGGAATCTTGACCGAGGCTGAATGGATGAGCACCGTAAATGCGCTCATACCACTCGCCGACCTGACCATCACGAATTCCGTCAGCTATGCCGGAAACACGACGCCGATTGGAACGCGGACAAACCCCACAATAACCGTCGTTAAATCAAATGGAGTTCTTAACATAACCGGCACTGTTGACGGAGCAGGCATCCTCATCCTCGAAGAGTACGCGCAATTCGTCATGGGCGGCAATTATCACTACGAAGGTCTTGTTATTGCCCTCGGCAGCGCCGTATCTGAGATTTCCGGACACGGCACACCTAAAATATCCGGCGCGGTAATCTGTCTTGGAAACAGCGGGAATGTTTCTGCCACCGGCGCCGGCGGAGTAATACGCTACAGCTCATCAGCATTGGCTAATCTGGCAAATATCGGAGCGCTGGCCAATACGAACAGAATTTCACTCGCCTATTGGCGGGAGGTGAAATAGCAGCACGGTTCAAAGGTTAAGCGCGAATTCTGAGCAGCTTGGGATGTTCCAAGGATTGTCTCTGGAGCCGGCCGTCCCGGCCGGATGGACAACGGCGGGGACCGCCGTCTCCAAAATGATGGCAAAATAGGGGGTGGGAAATGAATCCGAACATCAATGCCTTTGATGCAAAATCACGAGGCCAAAGCGGACAGGTGCTCCTCGTTGTCGTCCTGCTTTCCTCCATAGCGGCCATCCTCGCCGCGGCGCTCTATTACACCAGCAGCGCGCACGTGAGCAGCGCAAGACGCAACTTGCGCATCGAGAAGGCCTTCTTCATCGCCGAGGCCGGCATTGAGAATGCAAAGGCCGAACTCAAACAAACGAGCGGAAGTTTCGACAATGTTTTGCTTGGACCAGATAGCGCCGCGAGCACGTCGGATGACGGAATTCTTCCCTTCGGCGCTTCCGTCAATTTCGGCGGCGGCACTTATGCCGTGCGGGTCACGGACAATATTGACAGCGACGCCAGCCTCTTCGTTGATACGGACGATACCATCATCCTGTGGTCCACCGGCGTCTTCCAGAATGTACGGCGCGTGCTTGAAGTATGCGTGAACTTTTCCGATTCAATAAACCCTCCGATGAGCGCTGACGGCGCCATGATTCTTTACGGCTTGACAAACGAAGTGGTTCTGAAGGGCAGCGCGATGATTGATGGTAATGACTACGCTCTGCCCGCGGATTTCAGTTGCTCCGGCGCCGGGTGCCTCGGTTCGCTGATCGCCACCAACCCGGCGACGGCGGGGGTGTTCTCAACAGACACAAATTCAGTGGTCAGCAACGCCGCACCCTCCCAGATATTGGGCGACCCGCCGGTCAGCTTGGGCACCAACGCGGAGAGCCTGACCAGAGACTACTGGACCAACATGGTGGAAGAGCTGCTGGCAATCGCGACAATCAACATAGCTGGCGGCGTAATCGGGGGAAACACCACCATAGGAACACGGGATAATCCGCAAGTCGCAGTCTTGACCGGCGACACGAAGATAACGGGAAACGTGGACGGCGCCGGAATCCTGCTCGTCACAGCCGACGTCGAGATTGATACCACCGGAACCTTCCACTACGAGGGAATCGTTATTTTCATCGGCGATAACAACAACTTCAACGACAAGGGGACAGCTTCAATCTTCGGGGCGGTGATATCGCTCGGTGCAAACCTGTACATGGTGCCGCAGGGCTCGCCCCAGATTATGTACAGCACGGAGGCCTTGGCCAACCTGCAGAATCTCCAGTTGCCGCCACGCGAGATGTCACTGGTCTATTGGCGCCAGATCAAGTAGGCTCGAAACGGCATCGAACACCTGCGTTACGCTGATAGCTTCCATGTTGCTTCCCCGCCCGCCCGGGGCGGCAACGACCCTCACATGCTCCCCGCGCGGCGCCCACATGGCGGGATCCGTGGGGCCGAACAAGGCAACAACCGGCAAGCCAAGCCATGCCGCAAGGTGCGTGATTCCCGAATCATTGCCGACGTAACACGAGCAGCAGCTCAGAACGGCCGCCACTTGCGGCAACACCAGGCCGCGCAACAGCGGGAATGTGCTGCCGCGCGAATCAGTTGCAAAAGTCGTCTCCTGCCACCTCGCGTGGCAGGAACAGAAGATTTGGCAAAAAGACAACGTATTATATGGCAAGAACTTGTGGCTTTTTGCCAAATCTTTGTCTCCGGCGGGACAAGCCCGCCGGTGGACTTTTGCAACTGACTCGCGCGTGTGAAGTTCTTCGACGATTCCTTCGTCGGCCTCGCCCGCAGTGAAGACCACACTATACCCTCCGAGTGCTTCGATACGACTCGCCAACTCCAGGAAATTCTCTAGCGGCCAGTTTTTTGCGGCGCTTCCGCTGCCCGGATGAATAGCCACGACATGGCCAACAGCGCCTATTGCGTCCAAGAGACGCCGCCCTTTTTCCACCAGGTCAGCAGGCAGTTCGAGTCTGACCGCCGCGCCGCTTTCGGTCTCGACACCCAGTCCGCCCAGGAAATGATCAATCGCGTGGCCGGACTCGATGAGGGGCGAAACGCAATGTATGATCCTCGCCCCGTTACGCAGAAGATTGGCCTTCAATATTTCATCCGGATCGTGGACGAAGGAGATCACTCGATCGAACGAACGCAGCCAGTCTTTTTCCTCCGGGGGCAGATCCGCGTCACGCGCAAAATACGGAGCGAAACGCGCGCCGTCAATCGGTATAAACTCATCAACAAGTCCGGAGGCAGTCGCCAGCCCGGCGATCGCCTGACGCCCCGCGAGCGTGATCAAGGCGCCGGGAGATTGACGCCTGAGCCACGTGATGGCCGGCACGGTGAGAATGAAGTCGCCAAGCGCCCCGCCCCGAAATATCAGAATGCGGCGGATCCGTTCTTCTCTACCGGCAGGCATCGTGTTTATCCCGCTAACCGTTCTTTCAAGAATCATGGACACCATCGTCCGCGGACCTCTCCATGAGCCAGATCGTAATAATCCCCAGAAGCATCAGACCCATCGCAATCGCGACAATGCCGTCGAATCCGCCGGGAAGCACCTGGCGATAGCTGAACACCTTGATGTCATGCAGAATGGCGCCACTTGCATCAATGAAGGCCCCGAACCTGTTGACGTCAATCATGCGCCCATCGGCATCGAAAGAGTTCTTCCACGGCCACAACATCGCCAGGGACCCCAGAATGAAGCCGGTGAGCAGCGCTATGGTCTGATCCTGAAACTTCTTCATTATCCAGGACAGGAAATGCGAGAAGGCGATCAGCCCCGACCCCGCGCCCACGGCAAGCGAAAGCAAGATGCGCAGGTTGAGCTCGTTCACCGCTTCTATCATCACCAAGTGGTAATTTCCCATGAGAATGAGCACGAAGGAACCCGATAATCCCGGAAGTATCATGCTGCACATTGCCACGACTCCGCACAGGAACAGGTACCAGACGGCATCATTCTCAGCGCCGGGGCTCAACACTGAAATGGCAACAGCAACAGCCGTGCCCGCCGCGAACATGAGCACGCACCCGAAGGACCATCTTCCAATCCGCTTCGATAGGAAATATACCGAGCCCAGTATAAGGCCGAAAAAGAACGCCCATATGAAGACCGGGTAATTCACGAATAGGTAGTCAAGCACCCTTGCGAATAACAGTATCCCCACCCCTACTCCAGCGAAAACGGCGACAAGGAACCACAGGTTCACATGTGCCACGAGGTCCTTAAACTTCCCCGAGAAAAGCAGTCTCAACGCCTGAAGGTCAAACGACTTGATAGCGTCGATCAGGTCCTTATATATCCCGGTGATCATGGCCAGTGTCCCGCCAGAAACACCGGGTATCACGTTGGCCACCCCCATGCTCACGCCCTTTAACGCCAGTACAAGGTATTTCTTCATATGTTGATTCGGGCCTCCTTGAATTTTTTTCCACACAAACGAATATAGGTTATCAGCAGGCGGATCGGCATGTCAAGCACACACGCAACAGGTACAGGAATTCGCATTAATGGCCGACACCTATGGGAACGGCGCGCTCGTCCTCCACGGGCGGATCCGCCGTCATTGTTTCGGGCAGACCAAAATCAGAATTGCTCCGACAGTCAAGATTGGTATGATGGTTTTCCCCCTCACTTAAGCTTGACGATCGTCAGGCTTAAGTGAGGAAGCATGTGACAAGACCACAGAGAGAATAGCGAGCCAAGGCATGGAACGCTTCCCCTTTTATACTGCGGCATTTTATATTACACTTATCCAATCTTTCCATTCTGATTTTCTCGCTGGACATCGGAGCGGTTTGGTGCAAGACTCTAACCCTCAGTTTGAGCAATAGCTGTATACTTACTGCGCGGGAATGAGGAAGATGGCGTTTCGAATCAAGATTGATATCGAGCGATGCAAGGGGTGCGCCCTCTGCGAGGGCGCCTGCCCGCGCCGGCTTTTCACGATGTCGCAGGCTCTCAACAAAAGCGGAGCCCACTTCGCCGAGGTGCACGAGTCAGCAGGATGCACCGGTTGCGCGCATTGCGCGATTATCTGTCCTGATGCGGCAATTGAGATAGAACAACTGGAAGATGATAAAGCAAATTCCATCTGAGAGGGTGCTGGTCACCGGCAACGACGCAATAGGCGAAGGCGCTATCCGTGCAGGCTGTCAGTGCTATTTCGGCTATCCCATAACTCCCCAGAATGAGCTGACAGCCTACATGGCGAGGCACATGCCCGAAAAGGGGCGTGTTTTCATCCAGGCCGAAAGCGAACTGGCCGCCATCAACATGGTCTTTGGAGCATCCTGCGTGGGCAAGCGGGCAATGACGAGCTCGTCTTCGCCCGGCATCAGCCTGAAGCAGGAGGGCATATCCTACCTTGCGGGAGCCATGCTTCCGGCGGTAATTGTGAACGTGGAACGTGGCGGCCCCGGCCTGGGCAACATTGCTCCATCTCAGGGCGATTATTTTCAAGCCACGCGGGGAGGAGGCCATGGCGATTACCGGATTATCGTTCTCGCGCCGTCTTCAGTGCAGGAAATGCACGACTTCACCATCAGCGCTTTCAGCCTGGCCGATAAATATCGCATACCCGTAATGGTGCTCGCCGACGGCTGGCTCGGTCAGATGATGGAGCCCATAGTATTCCACCGCGGCCCGCCGCCGCCCGAACCCCCAAAGCCATGGGCTCTGACCGGCGCGCGCGGACGAAAGGCCCGGCATATCTGCTCACTGTTCCTGGAGGAAGGCGCTCTGGAGCGGCATAATTACGCGCTGCAGGACTGCTATCGCATCATAGAGACCAATGAGACCATGGCCCGCGAAGTCAGCACGGACGATTGCGATATTCTGATCGCCGCGTGGGGAACTTGCGCCAGAATCGCCGCGTCCTCCGTGATGAACGCCAGAAAGAATGGAATCAGGGCCGGACTCATCCACCCGCTCACACTATGGCCATTCCCATATTCCCGCATTTCCGAACTGTCCGCCCGCGTGAAATCCATTCTCGTAGTCGAGATGAACTGCGGACAGATGCTGGAAGACGTGAAGCTGGCAACAGCCGGCAAGGCGCCCGTTCGATTCACCGGGTTTCCCGGCGGCCGCGTTCCCACTGAGTCGGACATTCTAAAAGCCATCACGGATATGGCGAGCGAATTAACCGGCAAACTATGAGTGACATGAAGACAATTTACAGACGCCCCGACACCCTGACTGACCGCCACATGCACTATTGCGCCGGATGCGGCCACAGCATCGTGCATAAGCTTTTGGCTGAAATCATTGATGAGCTTGGTATAAGGGAGAATACCCTAGGGATTGCCCCCGTCGGATGCGCGGTGCTGGCATATTTCTATCTCGATTGCGATATAACCGAGGCGGCTCACGGGCGCGTGGCGGCGGTGGCAACCGGTATGAAGCGATCGCTGCCGGACAGGATCGTGTTCGGCTATCAGGGTGACGGAGACCTGGCGGCAATCGGGCTTGCCGAAACAATTCACGCCGCCAACAGGGGCGAAAACATCACTATCGTTTTCGTAAACAACTCTCTTTATGGAATGACGGGCGGCCAGATGGCGCCGACAACCCTCGTGAATCAGCAGACAGCAACTTGTCCGAACGGCAGGGATCCGGCCTTGATGGGCTCACCTATCAGGATGTGCGAACTGCTCAACACCCTCACCAGTCCATACCACATCGAGCGTGTGGCGCTCGATGGTGTCAAGGGAGTATTGAGAACAAAGAAGGCGCTCAGGACGGCTTTTGAGGCGCAAATCAGCGAAAAAGGATATTCGTTTGTCGAAATCCTTTCCCCGTGCCCTGCGTACCTGCGGCTTTCACCGGCCGATGCCCTTCGCTTCGTGGGCCGCGAAATGACCGATCAGTTTCCGGTCCGGGTCTTCAGAAAGGAAGGAGCGCCGGTCAATGCATGAGCGCATTCTCATTGCCGGGTCGGGCGGCCAGGGCATTCTCTTCGCCGGGAAGCTGCTGGCCCAGTCCTCGCTCGAAACCGCGCCTTTCATAACCTTCTTTCCCGCCTACGGCGCTGAAGTAAGGGGCGGCACCTGCTCCTGCCAGGTGATACTCTCATCCGCGGAGATAGGCTCGCCGATCGCGGAGACCTTCAGCTCCATGCTGATGATGAACCAGCCCAGCGTTGACCGTTTCGCCGGCAAGCTCGAAGCCGACGGGATCGCGGTGCTCAATAAGTCGCTCTGCGAACTCCGCGAAGATAAGCGTTTCATTTACGTCCCGGCCACGGAGATCGCCGAACAATTGGGAAGCCCGCAATCGGCGAATCTGGTTATGCTTGGCGCGTTCCTGGCGCACAACCCCGTTGTGCCGATCCGATCGGTCGAGGCGCAAATCGCCGCAATTTCATCAGGACGAAAGAAGTCCCTCATGGCAACCAACCTGAAGGCATTCGCAACCGGCGCGGCGGCCGTGATCAAGGTATAGATTGTCTCAGCTTCTCGATCAGCGGGGATGATGCGTCAACCTGCTTCATGAAGAGAACCATTCTCATAGCCTGCTTGTCGTTTCCGTGCTTGAGATAACACTGGCCGGCCCTGTAGCCGTAGTCGCATGCCTTCCTCCTGTCGCCCTTCCGAAGATAGGCAAGACCAAGGTTATAATATGCGCCGGCCGCATCCGGATTCAGCCGAATCGTCTCGCTGAAATCCGCTATCGCCCCGTCAATATCGCCATCATCCCATTTGGCGATACCGCGCTGGTAGCTCGCGTTTGCACTGCTCGCGGCTTTCGATTCGGAGGCCGGCGCGCCGGACGACTGCTTATCGCCGGACCGGGCCGAAGCAAGAATACGCTCTTCTTCCGCCAGGATATCGGAAGCGCCTCCCCTGCCAGCTGCCGGCTCACCCGCCGGAGCATCAGCCTTCTCCGCGGCCGCTGGCGCGCTCGCAATACTCTTTTGCCGATCAGCAATCCTCGTGACGGCCTCTGCTAGAATTTTTGTCTTATCCTCGATCGCTTTCAACGCGCTGTCAAGCTCGTCCCGTGCCTGCTCCCCTGCCCCGGCGCGCGCATCGGCCTCCCTGGCCAGTTTCGCCTTTTCCAGTTCCTCGGCAAGCTGTCCGGCTTCATCGAGTTCGCGTTCCGTCTCGGCCAGCTTGGATTCAATCCGTGCGAGATCCTTGTTCAGGGATGCGATCTTCCTTTTGAGGGACTTTTTGGAGGACTGAATATCGTCAAGTTTCTCCTCCGACTCGGACGCGAGGCGCTTCTCTTTCTTTATGGCATCGCGCAGTCCGGGAACCGCATCCAGCTTTGCGGTCTTGTTGGAATGCACCACCTGCAAATCCGCGATCTTCTTCTTCAGGGCGGCGATCTCATTGCCGTCCGCATCAACCGAGGCCTGGCTTTCCGTCAACTGTCCGGCCAGCGCCTCGTTATTCTTCTTCTCATCCGCCAGATCGGCATTGAGTTCGGCAAGCTCTTCATTTGCTCTGGACACGTCCTTTTCGGCAGCCGCTATATCCTTCAACAGCGAGGATTTCTGCTTTTCCATCTGCGAAACGGACTTGCGCAATTCACGTATCGCCTGTTCCGATTCCTCCC
>JAGYMT010000460.1 GCA_018400335.1 Kiritimatiellia bacterium
GTTGGCTATGATGATTCGTTTTGCCAAGGGCTATCTTCTCCGATGTTTCGATATATATATCAAATTCCGTGTGGAAGTAAAGCCTGGCGTAGGGCGCATCTGCGATCAGGTGGAAGATGTCAGGACTCCCCGGTCTTGCATCAGGAACCGCATGCGGCCCCCGTGGCATGAGCGTCCCCGCTCGTGATCCTGAACAAAAAAAAGAAAATAGAAGAGAAGGACCACGAGCGAGGACGCTCATGCCACTGCAGAAGAACCGGTGACGAATGCAGGTGGGTGTTTTCTGCAGCTTGCCCGCCCGCCTGCGCTTGTGCGGCGTCCAGCCGCTGCACTCCCGGCAACACCGTCACAAGATTGCATTATCCCGCTATTCCGGCATTCCCGTCCTCATGGGACGGTAGTACAGCGCATCCTTAAGGGTCTGCGCCGTTTTGAGGCCAACGCCGGGAACAGAGGCGATTTCGGCGGCATCCGCCCGCGCCAGACGGGCAACGGATCCGAAACGCCTTAGCAGCAGCATCTTCCTCTTCTCTCCCAGGCCGGACACTTCATCAAGCTTGGATTCCCTTATTCTCCTGCCACGAAGCCTGCGGTGGTAATCGAGGGCGAACCGGTGGGCCTCGTCGCGAATCCGCTTGAGAACTTCCAGCGCGGGCGATTCGTCCGGAAGCCGGACGATTCTCATCTGCCGCGACGAACATGATTCCGCCGCGCAATCCGGTCGCGGAATGCCATCCCAGTAAATCTCCTCGAACCGCTTGGCCAGCCCCGCCACGGGCACCGACTGCATGCCCAGCCTGGGCAGTTCCGCCTTCGCAGCCCGGAGCTGTATCGCGCCGCCGTCAACGAGAACGAGGCCCGGGATCTCGCCTCCTTTGGCCTTTAGCCTGGAAAACCGTCTGCCGACGACTTCCGCCATCATGCTTGAATCATCAACGGCTGATTCCATCTTGATCCTGAACCGCCTGTATCTGGCCGGACGCGGAAGTCCGTCCTCAGCAGCAACCACGGCCGCCACAGCATGGGTGCCTGAGATACAGGACACGTCATAGGCCTCTATGAGACGGGGAGCTGAAGGCAAACCGAGAATTGACGCGAGGGCACGGATACCTTCCAGCGCACGCATCCGGTCGGCCGCCGGACCCCGCGCCACGCGGGCACGCTGTCGCACCGCGCTTCTCAAGCACCACAGAGTGTCGCGCAGCGCGGCGGCCTTTTCAAACTTGAGCGATTTCCGATTTTCCTCCATCTCGGCCTCAAGTTCTTTAAGAACTTCCGTCCGCTCCCCGAGGAGAAAGGCGCATGCCTCATCAACCCTCTGCCGGTATTCCGAAGGCGTAACCTTTCCGATGCACGGAGCGGCGCAGAAACGGACTATATCGTTAATACAGTGCGTGTGATCCTCGGGCGACGGGATGCGGGATCGGCATCTTCTTATTCCGAACCTCTTCTCCACGAACTCCAGAGCGGTGCGCGCCGCGGCGCTCGATGCGTACGGCCCGAAATACAGTGCGCCGTCGTTCTTCCGTATACGGCACAGCTCAAACCTGGGAAACGGTTTAACTGCATCCGTCTTCAGCATTGGAAAGCGCTTATCGTCCTTGAAAAACACGTTATAGCGAGGCTTATATGCCTTAATCAGGCGCCCCTCGGTGAGAACCGCCTCAGCCTCGTTCGCAACAACCATGACCTCCAGATCGGCCACGCTCTCAACCAGCCCGCGCAGCTTCGGCGAGGCGCTCCGCAGCGTCCCGGCGCGGAAGTAGGACTTTACCCTCTTTCTGAGCGATACGGCCTTGCCGACGTAGATGATGGCCCCGCGCCTGTCGCGCATCATGTAGCAGCCGGGCTTGTCCGGAAGCCCCGCGAGCTTTTTTCTGACGATATCGTTCATATGTCTGTCAACATGTTAGCAGAATCGAAATCGGCCAGACACAAAGCTAGCCAACGCCTGATCATAATCCTGCGCAATTATCCATCAGGCCGGGTGAAGTTGCAAGCCCATACCAGGAATTCGCCACAGAGGGATTAATAACACTTGCTATTTCTCCAAACTCTGTTATTCTTTAATGCAAGAGAATTTATAACCGGCCACTGAAAAAGTGTGTCAAGAA
>JAGYMT010000461.1 GCA_018400335.1 Kiritimatiellia bacterium
AACTGCTCCTTATAGGGTTAATACCGCCGGCCAATATACCAATAACCGGTTGCCGGGTCATATACGCTTATATCGGTTGAGCGGCTGCTGCCATAACGGGCGGGAACTGGTAGAAAATCCGGATGGCCGAAGTGCTGCGAAACAATAGATGAGTCAGACGATTGGAATATATGCCATACTGCGCTTGACGGATCGAATACGGCAAGGTCGGCATATCCGTCGCCATCGAAATCTCCTTTAACGGGAGAGCATCCGGGAAAGCCGAATTGTGCGTATGCAAGAGACTCCGATGCGGAGAGAAAGATGAACCAGGTTCCTGAAGCTTTGTGGTAGATGGCGGGGTCGCTTCTGCGGTCGCCGTCATAATCCGCCGATAGGGGGATATATCCTGACCCGCCGAACTGCATTGAGACAAGCCGGTAACCGTTTCCCGAAAGCAGCGCATGCCAGTAACCGTCGTTTTCGTTATAAACACATGGATCGGTCTTCCCGTCTCCATCAAAGTCTGCGCATACGGGGGCGCAACCTGCTCCGCCCAGCATTGTTTGCGCAAGGGAATAGTTGTCGCCTGACATAAGCACTTGCCAAAGGCCGGAGGATTCTTCGTATACAGCCGGATCGGCCTTCCCGTCGCCGTCAAAATCACATAGGAAAGCCTCGTAGCCGATGCCGCCGAGACTCACGAAAATGGTGATGGCGCTTCTTGACAGGTTGATAAACAATGCGCCGTGGAGATCGGAGTAGACCGCCTTGTCGTCTCTTCCGTCTCCGTCGAAATCGCCGGACAGCGGCCTGTACCCTTCGGCGCCGAAAAGAGATGCTTCGTAAGTTGCGGCCAGTATTCCAACAGCCTGAACGGGCGTAGCGGTGTTGTTTGTCTGCCCGTCGCCAAGTTGACAGTATTCGTCTTTTCCCCACGTCCACAAGGTTCCATCCCGCCGGACAGCCATGGAATGATAATCGCCGCACGCGATCTCCACCGCGTCGAAGACGTTGATCACCTGAACGGGTAGTGTTCTGCAATCCTCAACACCGCTGCCGCCTTCACCGTCGCCTATCTGTCCGTACTTGTTATCGCCCCACGCCCATACTATGCCCTCGGAGTCAATGGCGAGGGAATGTGAATTGCCGCCCGAAACTGCCTTGACTATGTTAGAAAGCCCAAACACCCGGACCGGCTCGCTGCTATAAGAAACGTTCGCATCCGATGACGATCCGCCGCGTCCGTCGCCGAGCTGTCCGGACGAGTTGTCACCCCACGTCCACACCGTTCCGTCGCTCTTTAAGGCGACTGAATGCGCCGATCCCGCGGAAACCGAGACGACACCTTCAAGCCCCTCGACTCTCACGGGCGCGAGCGATCCGTTTGTTGTTCCATCGCCGAGCTGTCCGCGCGAGTTCCCGCCCCATGCGTAGACTGTTCCATCGTTGGCCAGTGCCACGGAATGAAAGCCAGAACAGCCGGCTCCAACCGAGTTAATGCCTGAAAGCTCTGACACGCGCACGGGAGTGGTCCTTGTTTCCGTTGTTCCGTCGCCGAGTTGTCCTCGGGCGTTCCCGCCCCATGCCCATACTGTGCCGTCGTCAAGGGCGGCAAGAGAATGTTCGGCGCCGGCTGCAATCGAAGTCACACGGGACAACCCCGTAAGCACTGCCGGTGTCGTTCTGTGAGAAGTTGTTCCGTCGCCGAGCTGTCCGAGAGAGTTTAATCCCCAGCTCCATGCGGAGCCATCGCTGGCAACAGCGAGCGAATGCAGTCTTCCACAAGATACCATCGTGATATTGGACAACAAACCGATCTGCTTCGGAACCCGGCCTTTTGTGTCCGGCTCTGGTTCGTGGTAAGTTTCATAGCCGAGCTGTCCCGCGCCATTGCCTCCCCAGGACCAGAGATTCTGGTCGCCGGTTACTGCCAGCGAATGCATTGAGCCGCAGTTGATTGAAGCTGCTGAAGCTGTGATCTTCAAGCATGTTGAGGCGAATAAAAGGTGAAGTAAGGGCGTTTTCATATAAGATCCGATTAAGCGACATTCAAGGGTAACCTTCGCTTCGCCCTGAAGTAGAGCAAAGCTCACTTCGGGGCAGACTCGGTTGCCTTTC
>JAGYMT010000462.1 GCA_018400335.1 Kiritimatiellia bacterium
TCAATATTTCCTGGCGCTATGCGCACCAGCCGCCAGTTCAACAAAAGCAGGTCAAGCCGCCGCACTCCAAAGCGGCTGTGCCGCGAAAGGCAGAAACGCACTACGGAACTGAATGAAATGCGCCCCCCTTGCCTGATGAGGTGAATGAAACGGCGGCGGCCGGATGCACACGCGACATTCTGTCCGGCCGCACGACAATTTGTCCGGCGCCGCGCGCCGCACGCGGAGAGGGCACAGCCGATTCGGCACTCAATCAGGGTGTTGCTGTGACATCCGGCAAGTTGGCACGCTTACTGCTCTCTCACCATCGCAAGAATTCTTTCATCCAAACTGATTGGTGATGAAATGACAGATCCTGAAAAGCGTAGCAGAACAACTATATGGCTGACAGGCGTGATAGCCTTTCTCGCCCTGTTACTGCTCGCGCAGAGCTGGATGGTTTTCAGATTGTGGCGCTCGTCACCGCAGGGCGCGGCCGGGCCGCGCAAGGAAGAGCGCGCCTCTTGGTTTCTTCCTTTCCGGACGCGGGACAGGGCGGCCGCGCGCCAGGAGGAGGACAGTATTCTCGTACTCCAGTCGGCGGACGAGCTGGAGGATATCCACGCGCAGCTCAACAGCATTTTCAATGAACTGATGACGGACTTCGATCAACCTGCGGCGCGGCCCCTTTCCTCCCGCCCCCGGCTTCACGGGCCCGGCTCGATGATGGACCAGATACGCAGGCTCCAGCTCGAGATGAACAGTATTTTCGAGAGCGCGTTCAGCGAAAGCGCCGTGAGGAACCTGCCCGCCCGTTTCAGGACGGATTGGGAAGACGTGGGGATATCGTCTTCCATGTCGTTTGAGGACAAGGGCGATCACTATGCCGTGAGGCTGCCGCTGCCGGGCATGGACAGGTCGAACATCGTCGTCCGGCTGGAGAACCAGGTGCTGAGCGTTTCAGCGCGGCGCAGCTCGGGCGAACAGGACAATGCCGGCAAACAGGTCTCCGCCGGATCCTTTCACGACGAGTCTTTCGAGACCAAGATAAGGTTTCCCGCGCCGGTGAATGCCGCTGAAGCGCAGGCGGTGTTCCAGGATGAAATTCTCCGCGTGAATGCCCCGAAACAAACGGGCGCGGCGCTCTCGGCGCGGGTTCTCGATTTGGAATAGGGGCGCAAGTTAAAGATCAGGAGGATGGAAGATGCTTGAGGTTAAAAAACTGGGCAGGCGGTTCGGCTCCATTCACGCCGTGCGCGACGTGTCGTTTCAGGCCGTGCGCGGCGAGGTGCTGGGCTTTCTCGGACCCAACGGGGCGGGCAAGACCACCACGATGCGGATGATCACCGGCTTCCTGCCGCCGACTTCCGGCACCGCGGTCATAGACGGGCACGACATAGTGGAGGACGCCGTGGCGGCGAAGAAGCAGATGGGATATCTTCCCGAGAACGCTCCCGTCTACGGCGATATGACGGTGTGGAACTACCTCAAATTCATTGCCGAGATCAGGGGGTTCGGCGGCACGGCCCTGCGCCGGAGAGTGAACGACACAATCGCTAAGTGCAGACTCGACGGGGTGGCGCGGCAGACGGTGGGAACGCTGTCAAAAGGTTACAACCAGCGGGTGTGCCTCGCTCAGGCCCTTATCCACGATCCGCCCATGCTCATTCTCGATGAGCCGACCGACGGCCTCGACCCGAACCAGAAACACGTCGTGCGCGGCATGATCCGCGAAATGGCGAATTACAAGGCGATCATAATTTCCACCCACATCCTCGAAGAGGTTGACGCCGTATGCACGAGGGCCGTGATTATAAGGAACGGCGCCATTGTGGCCAACGGCTCGCCAGACGAGCTCAAGGCCAGGAGCGCCATGCACGGAGCGGTGGAGCTGGTTATTGATCAAGCCGGGCCGGAGGTGAAGGCGGGGCTGGAGGGATTGAAGGCTGCCGCGCGGGTCGAGGTTGACGGCAACCGCTTCACTGTCTTCCCGCGGAGCCGCGGCGGGCTGTTCGAGGAGGCCCTCGGACTGGTCAAGGCCAACCCGCGCTGGAAGCTTGGCGGGGTGCGGGTGCTGGAGGGCAGGCTGGACGAAGTGTTCCGCGAGCTGACA
>JAGYMT010000463.1 GCA_018400335.1 Kiritimatiellia bacterium
GTCGATTACCAGCCTTCGCCAAGGCTTCGGCGGGCAGGTCGGACGATTCGGCGGCGATATGCAGTGTTCTATAGATCAAACGTCGGCTATTTGGCTGGCGATGCTGTATACGCAACTGACTTTCCATAAAGGTGTTGTCGCCCATCAGGAGCACATAGTAGCACCCGCAAAGCTGAACCTTATGGCTCATTTGGCACCTCCGTGTGCTATAGAATAGCGCCGCCAGCGGCGCTCTCCGGTGCAGTCCAGACATCCCTGCCGGATGAGGTCGTAAAGAGCCCGCTTGACCTTGCTCTCGGGGATCTCCCGCCCAATGCGGTCGTGGATGTCACTATAGCCGCTTGCGGGGTGGCGGCGCAGATCTTCAAGAATAAGCTCACGCAAGCGGTGCGGTTCGATGCCCTTGAGGCTGGTGTTCCCCGCGAAATCCGCTTCGTCGAGCACGTTAAAGGCGACGCGGTACGTCCGGGCCCGAGTTCTGCCGGTCGCTGTGACGAGGCTCCAGTCCATGAGGCGTCCCACCCAATCTCGCAGCCGCTCGGGGCGATCTTCAAGCTCCAACAGTTTGGAGAACTCCAGCGACGAAAGCGATTCGTGCTGGGCCAGCAGGCCGAGAGCTATCAGCTCGCGCTGGCGCAGTTCGTAACGGTCATTCACACGCTCCATGAAGCGCAACGTCTCCGTCTTTAGTATGCGGGACTCCACCGTCACGGCGACCCGATCACTTCCTTCTTCGACGACAGGCGGGCGTTTGGCCGTCAACAGCAAATCTTCATAGATACGGTCGTATCCGCTGCCTTCCTGCTCCATCAGGTTGAGGTCGTAGAAGACCTTGGCCATGTGAATGTTCCGTTTGACGGATGCATGCAGGATGTTGCGCGGGGTAACGCCAAGCGGTAGAAGCCCAGGATTGTGAATCTCCAAATAGTAGGGGTGCAGATTGATGAAGATGTCGCCTCTTGTCGTGTAGGGCCGGTGGACCAGCGCATTCGCAATCAACTCACGGATGACGCCCTCGCTGTAGTGCGGCACGTTTTTGCGATAGAGCCCGTCTCGGATTTCGTCGCCTTCTTTCCATTCGGGCAGGTCATGCCAGACGGATTCGATGAGCTGGTGTGGATTCAGCGCAAAGTCGTCCCACACCTGCTTGCGGATTTTCCGTCCGTCGGCATCGTACCGGATGAACTGCACGCTCGGTGCATAGAGCAAACGTGCACGATCTTCGCGTCGGCCAACCCAAAGAACACCGAGATTGGTCAGCCATTGGCCGTCGGCAAAGAGATAGTGCTCCAGCATCTCGTCCTGGCTTTTGTCTCGCACGAACCCGGTAACACGCGGTGATGACCGGATCTGATCAAGAAAACCGGTCAGGAGCCGTTCATCGACGCGACTGCGAGGGACTTTGCGTGACACTACAGTTTCCCATGTATACGCGCTCTTTTCGGCCGTCAGCCGAATCAGATCCTCGGGCATCAGGGCTCTCGTTTCATCGCCGACACGAAGGGCATATCGTCCGCGGGTTGTCGACGCGACGGTTGAACGACTTGGAGACACTCGCAACTCGATGCATTCGCCTCCGTTGGCGTCTTCCCTCTTTTCGGCTGCAATGGCCACATTCTGTGTCTGCTGGGGAATCCGCTTCCTGACTTGTTCGACCAGGGCATCGGGTATGCGCTGGCGTGGCGGAGGTGCTTGAGCTCCATCTTCAACACCTATAATGATTGTGCCACCGTGTGCGTTGGCCATACCAACGCACGACCATGCCAACTCAGACCAGTCGGCAGTGCTGCCCTGGATGAGTCGAAGCGACTTTTTGTCTTTGTGCTGGCCTTCAATCATGTCAATGCTCGTTGCATGGGAAAACAGTTGTGGTTTTCAGATCTCAAACCCCAGTGCGGCCAGATTCTTCTTGATATCGTTTTCCAGACCGTGCGATTCCTTGAACTGCCTGCCCAGTGTCGCGGTTAATTCCGCCATTTTTTCTTCAAAGGGAATGCCATCATCCTCGGCTTCCTCTGCCCCGACTTACGCTTAGGCGCCGGGTGATGTCGTCCAGCGTTCATTCTTCATTCAGCTCTTCATCTCCAAGGG
>JAGYMT010000464.1 GCA_018400335.1 Kiritimatiellia bacterium
CTGCCTGAACGTTGGCAACCAAATCCAAATCAACATATTGCGAACTAAAGCCATTATAAGCTACAAGACAGCGGATTTACAAAGCTTCCCGCCTTGCGGGATAAACTTTGTGCCTGCCACGCCATGGCGTGGGCTATAATGCTCCTGTCTTTCCCCTGTTTTTTGCTTGCCACCCCTTTTCAAGGGCTGCTTATAAGTTCTCTTGCATTTTTAAAGTCAATCGTATCACGGGCGGGCTGGAAGTAAAGCGTCGAAAATGGATTGCGCCCGCGCCTGGATGTGCTATGTTTCTTGCACGTGGATTGGACGGTTGGGAAACGAAAATATAATCAGAAGACAATCTTCTTTGTGACTTGGCGGCTTTCCACCACGGGCGGACAAGTGTGAGAGTATCTTTCCGGATTGTCCCTCACGGAGACACAGAGCCACGGAGAAGAATTCCGGATGCGGATACGCAAGCGGTGTTGAATCACAAACAGGAAACGGGAAGAAATTAATTCCTAACAAGACAATTGACTTTATTGTCGCATACGCGACAAAAAGTCATTGTCGCCGTTGGGTCTACACGCGATAATGAAAGGAAGGAAGACGATGAAGAAGGCGGATATCGGGTTGATCGGGCTTGCGGTGATGGGCGAAAATCTGGTTCTCAACATGGAGAGCCGGGGGTTCACCGTCGCCGTCTACAATCGGACGGTTTCGAAGGTTGACGATTTTGTCGCGGGCCGGGCGGCCGGCAAGAAGATAGTGGGCGCCCATTCCGTGAAGGAGCTGGTGAAAGCGCTTGCGAGGCCGCGCCGGGTCATGCTGATGGTCAAGGCCGGCAGCGCGGTTGATGATTTTATAGGTCAGCTCATACCGTTGCTCGACAAGGGGGACATAATAATAGACGGCGGCAACTCTAATTTTCACGATACGATCAGGCGGACCGCCGAGCTTGAGGCGAAGGGTCTGCTCTTCATAGGCACGGGCGTGTCTGGCGGGGAAGAGGGCGCGCTCAAGGGTCCGAGCATCATGCCGGGCGGCTCTAAGAAGGCATGGCAGAGCGTGAAGCCGATTTTCCAGAAGATAAGCGCCAAGGTTGACTCCAAATGGCCGTGCTGCGAGTGGGTAGGGAACGACGGCGCAGGGCATTTCGTCAAGATGGTGCATAACGGCATCGAATATGGCGATATGCAGCTCATCTGCGAGGCATACAACATAATGAAGCAGGGGCTTGGCATGGGCGCGGCAGATATGCATAAGGTGTTCAGCCGCTGGAACAAGGGCGAGCTGGACTCGTATCTCATCCAGATAACTTCGGAGATTCTGGCCAAGAAGGACGAGCTCACCGGGAAGCCCATGGTTGACGTCATTCTGGACACGGCGGGCCAGAAGGGAACGGGGAAATGGACGAGCATCAGCGCGCTCGATCTGGGCGTGTCCGCGCCGACCATCGCCGAGGCGGTGTTCGCGCGGTGCATTTCCGCGATCAAGGAGGAGCGCGTTTCGGCATCGAAGCTGCTTCCGGGTCCGCGTGCGTCGTTCAAGGGCGGCAAGGCGGCCTTCGTGGAATCCGTGCGCAGCGCACTTTACGCCGCTAAGATCTGCTCCTATGCCCAGGGTTTTGCCCTGATGGCGGCGGCCGCGAAGGAATACGGCTGGAAGCTCCGGTTCGGCGACATAGCACTCATGTGGCGCGGCGGCTGCATCATTCGCGCCCGGTTCCTGGGCAAGATCAAGGAGGCTTACGCGAAGAACCCGGATCTTGCGAACCTCATGCTGGACCCTTATTTCAAGGGCATCCTGAAGAAGAATCAGGACAGTCTCCGCAAGGTCGTCATGGAAGGCGCCCGGCTTGGCGTGCCGATGCAGGCGTTCGGCTCCGCGCTGGCCTACTTCGACAGCTACAGGAGCGCGCGGCTGCCGGCGAACCTGCTTCAGGCGCAGCGCGACTATTTCGGGGCGCACACCTACGAGCGGGTTGACCGCAAGCGCGGCGAGTTTTTCCACACGGAATGGATTTCTTAGCTCCTTAGCCGAGCATTGTTTGAGTAAATGAGTCAAACAAATCCGACTGAGTATTGCAAGCTATACGTGTT
>JAGYMT010000465.1 GCA_018400335.1 Kiritimatiellia bacterium
GAGAATGCCTTCTTCCGACGCCATGCGCTTCGCGAATTCCATGGCTTCTTCGTTGCCTACCTTTTCGACGCGGTCAATGGTTGACAGGTCCAGCACGTCCGGAATGAAGCCCGCCCCGATTCCCTGTATTGAATGCGGACCGGGCTTGAGCTCGGCGCCGGCGAGTTTCTGCGAGATCACGGGACTGTTCTCCGGCTCGACGGCAACGGTCAAGATCTTGCGGCCCTTGTCGTTCTTCAGGAAACGTGAGACGCCCGTTATTGTTCCGCCCGTTCCGACGCCGGCCACGAGAACGTCAATTGTGCCGTCCGTATCGTTCCAGATTTCAGGCCCCGTGGTGATCTCGTGTATGCCCGGGTTGGCCGGATTCTTGAACTGCTGGGGTATGAAGAAGCGGACGGGATCCGAGGCCGCGATTTCCTCGGCCTTCTCGATGGCGCCGCGCATGCCCTTCGCGCCTTCGGTGAGAACGAGGTTCCCGCCGAACGCATTGAGTATCTTCCGGCGCTCAATGCTCATGGTCTCGGGCATAGTGAGCGTTACCTTGTAGCCGCGCGCGGCGCCCACGTAGCAGAGCGCTATGCCGGTGTTGCCGCTCGTCGGCTCGACGATCTCAACGCCCGGTTTGAGGAGGCCCTTGCGTTCCGCGTCCCAGATCATTGACGCGCCGATCCTGCACTTGACCGAATAGGCGGGGTTCCGTCCCTCGACCTTGCCGAGCACGAGAGCGCTATTGCCGGCCAGTTTCCGGATCTGGACCAATGGCGTGTTGCCGATGGATAATGAGTTGTCGGCGAAATATTTCATTTCGGCTTCCTTTTTTTATTGTTTTTTTTCTTGCACTATTCAATTTTTTAAACTATAGATTACTATGTTTATAAAGTCAATAGTCTTTTTTGAGGGAAAATGATCAAATTATCCACAACTTGCAGGTATGCGACCCGGATACTCATATATCTGGCAGCCAGGGAAGATGAGCATCCTGCGTCAAGGCGTGAAATCGCCCTGGCCGAAGATATAACGCCCGCTTACATAGAACAGGTTCTCAGCTCCCTGAAGGCCGCCGGACTGATAAGGAGCATCAGGGGCGCAAAGGGTGGATTCCTACTCGGCAAGCCCGCAGACTCCATAAGCGTTGCCGATGTCGTGGAAGCGACGGAGGGTAGCATCGCGCTCGTGCCGTGTCTGAGTGATGGATGCAAAAAGGCTTCCTTCTGCGCCGCCAGGACAGCATGGAAAAACGCCAACGAAGTCTTGAAGAGGGCTCTTGAGCGCACTACTATCGGCGACATGGCAAAACAGTCGAAAGCCGCCGGAAAGAACGCCGGCGAATTCACAATATGAACGGCGATAGCGCAAGGAGATAGAGGAATTGAAGAAACGACACCCTGGAGAATTCATACACAAGGAGGAATAGAACATCATGAAACTCGAAACACAAAATCCCGAAACACTGGCTTTGCACGCGGGCCAGGAGCCCGACCCCGTGACCGGCGCGCGCGCCGCGCCCATCTATCAGACATCCAGCTACGTGTTCAAGAACACGGGGCACGCCGCGAATCTCTTTGCCCTCAAGGAATTCGGCAACATCTACACGCGCCTCATGAATCCCACGTCCGATGTAGTCGAAAAAAGGATCGCGGCGCTGGAGGGTGGAACGGGCGGACTGCTCACATCGAGCGGGATGGCCGCCATCTTCCTGGCAATCCACAACATAGCGCAGGCCGGCGATCATATCGTGGCATCCTCCTCCCTTTACGGCGGAACGGAAACCCTTTTCCGTTACACCCTGCCCAGAATCGGAATCGAGGTAGCTTTCGTTGATGATCCCTCGCCCGCCAATATCAAGGCTGCCATCCGGCCGAACACGAAAGCGGTGTTTACGGAGACGATAGGAAATCCCAAGGGCGACGTGCCCGAACTTGCCGGTATTGCCCGGGCCGCCCATTCGAAAGGCGTGCCGCTGATTGTGGACAACACTTTCGCGCCGGTGCTCTGCCGTCCATTCGAGCACGGGGCGGATATCGTGGTGCATTCCTGCACCAAGTGGATCGGCGGCCATGGCACGTCCATCG
>JAGYMT010000466.1 GCA_018400335.1 Kiritimatiellia bacterium
CACTCCCTCCAGCCGCGCCAGGATGCCGCCGGGCATACCCAGCCCTGAAAGCGGCAGCAGCGCGGACTTTCGATCAAGCAGACGAAGCACCACTCGCTCACCCTCCGCCACCGGTATCGTGGAGACGCGGATATCCATCTCACGCTCCCCTATCCTGACCCGGGCCACACCATCCTGCGCCAGCCGCTTTTCCGCAATATCCAGCCGCGCCATGACCTTGAGCCTGGATATCAGGGCGGCCTCCATATGCTTGGGAGGTGAAGTCTGCTCGTACAACATGCCGTCAATCCGGTAGCGGACGCGCAGATTGGCTTCGAACGGCTCGAAATGCACATCCGACGCGCCCGCCTTAACTGCCTGCAGGAGGATCAGATTGGCCAACTGCGTCACCGGCGCGTTCTCCGCCGCCTGCAAGAGGTCGTCGCTTCGCTGAGCTTCCCTGGCCGGTTCCGGCGACTGAGCGTCAAGATTATTCAAAAAATCCTGTGCTGTATCCTTCTTGCTGAAATAGCAGCGCTCGATGCAATCGGCAATCAACCGGCGCGTGGCAAGCACGGGAATGAGATCGCTTCCGATCAGCAGGGCCAGGCGCTTGTGCGCCCCGAGCGCGGCCGGGTCCGAGGTCAGCACCGCGAGGCGGCCCTGGCAGTGGACCGGGAGAACCGAATTGGCGCGCGCCCACTCCACCGGAAGCTGAGCCACAAGAGCCGGGTCCAGCATTTCATCAGGAACCGACTCGACAAGCGGCAGCCCGTACTGTTCGGCCATCCTTGAGAGCCGGGAAAGCTCATCGTCGCCGGCTGCCGCTACTGATGATTCAGGATCCGGCATGATTTCACTCTCCGGTTGAGCCCGCTTCGTCCATGACGCCGCCCGAGGGCGTGATACCTGTCTTTGCGCTCAGCGCCTCGCCCAGCGCGACCGCCTCGGCCATATTGTTCACCACGTGCGGGGTAACAAAGATCAGAAGATTTGTCCGCTCAACGGATTCCACGTTGTGGCGAAACAGCCAACCGATCAGCGGAATGGAACCCAGCACGGGAATCCTGCGCTCGCTCCTTATGCTGTCCTCCCTGATGAGACCGCTGATTACTATCGTCTGGCGGCTGGGCACCGTAAGGGTCGTGGTGACCTCCCTCTTCGCGATGGTGGGCGTGAAGGATTTGCCCGACGTCGAGCTCTCGATGATCGCCTCGATGCTCGGGTTGAGCTTCATCATAACCTCGTCGTTCGGATTGATATGCGGCAGAACCGTCAGCTTTATGCCCACGTCAATTCTCTCGATGGTCTCGATAATGTCGCGTGCCGTTCCGCTGCCGCCTGCGATTGTTGATTTCAGGATAGGTATATTCTTTCCTATGTTCACGCTGGCTTCCTGATTGTTCTGAGTCCACAGCGGCACGCTCGAGAGGATCTTGAAATGGCTCTTCTGCTGCATTGCCATAAGGTTCACGAGCACCGGGATGCTCGACACTACGTTGCCTTCGGCGTCCTTGTAGCTGCCCTTGACCACGCCGAACGTCAGGCCGGCCGGAACAATGCCGCTCATGACATTCTCCATGAGGGTGCTTGCCTCCTCCGCCGTGCGCATGCCGCCGATCATGAGAGAGGAGCCCTCGGACGGGCTTCCCGCCGCGAGGAATTCAACTCCTATATCGCTCCCCTCGCCCATGGTCACCTCGGCGAAAATAACCTCCACAAGCACCTGCTTGGGAGGATGATCAAGCTGCTCCACCAGCGCCCGGATCATCTCGAAATCCCGCGGAGCGGCGTCGATGAGAAGCGCGTTGTTCCCCGCGTTCGGCTCGATTGATATCCTCTGCTGCGAGGCTTCCGTGTTTTTCGTAAGCAGCGCCGTCAGGCTCTTTGCGGCCTCTTCCGACGGAAGATATTTGAGAAAGAGCGCCCGTAAATGGCCGAACCCGGTATCGGGCTCCACGTCCATAAGCTCGACCAGCCGCTTCAGTTCACGCACCTGAGCCGGAGGGCCCACGATGATAATGCTGTTCGAGTGGGGCGCCGCAACCACAACTGCATCGCCAACCAGGATGGGGCTTGTTCCCAGGTC
>JAGYMT010000467.1 GCA_018400335.1 Kiritimatiellia bacterium
GGCGAAGCCATTAGAATAGCGAGAGGTTATCATGCGTTGTCCGAAATGCGGACATCTTGAAGACAAGGTCATTGACAGCAGGACGGCGAGGGACGGCGGCGCCATCCGGCGAAGGCGCGCCTGCCTTGAATGCGGCCAGCGCTTCACCACCTACGAGGAGATCATCAAGACCAGCCTGCGAGTGATCAAGCGCGACGGCAGTCACGAGGATTTGGACAGGAACAAGCTGCTCGGCGGCCTGATAAGCGCGTGCCAGAAGCGGCCGGTCAGCTCGGAGCAGATCGAGGGCATGGTTGACGGCATCCTTAGCGAGGTGGACGCCGAGTTCGAGCGCGAGGTGCCGAGCCACATGCTCGGCCAGAAGGTAATGGCCCGCCTCGAAAAGCTGGACGAAGTGGCGTACGTCAGGTTTGCGTCGGTCTACAGGCGATTCAAGGATGTGAACCAGTTTCTCACGGAAGTGAAGGATCTGATAGGCAAGACATGATGCTGATGGAACAACATGACTCGTCGTGGAACGAAGCCTTGGAACGCTCCGTTTCATCCGAGATTGCCGGCGCCTGCGCGAAGTCGGGGTGCAGTATCGGGGACGAACAGCAGGCGGAGGTTGCTCGCGCGGTGGCTTCACTGGCATCGCGTCAACATCCGGTTGCCACGGGGTATCTCGTGCTTCTCGCTGCGCGGGCTCTCTGGTCGGTCGGCGCGGAGAGCGCGGCGAGACGCCTGGTCGAGGGCAGACGCGGGGAGCTGAATTTCGATCCGGCCTGCGCCGATGCCGCTTTCGTTCCTGACATTCCGCTCGCCAGGTGGTGGGCCGCGGTGTCCATGAGAGCCGTGCGGCCTTCAAAGGTGTTTGACTCGGGGAGCGGCGGAACCTGGGTGCTTGACCTGTCCGGCGCGGTGCGGTTCGGCGGGGATGGACTTGAATTGGCGGTGTTCCGTATGATAGGGGTGATACTGGATGACATGGCTCCGCTTTGGGACGCATCAAGGGGCCGGGGCGTCCTTGGCCTCATGAATGTCAAATCGGCGGCGTCCTCGTTGCTGAAACGCAGCCGGACTTCGCGTAAGACCCGGGCGCTGAGCTCGGAAATAATGAAGAACTGTTTGGCAAAACTTGAGGCGCTGCGGGATGCCAGAGGGTGGACCGATCACCCGCGGGTCTTGTGCATGGATTGGCAAAGATGAATGACCGCCGAAAATCAACCAGTGTGCCGAGGGCGCGCTCTCCTTTCGCCTCTATCGAATCGGTGGTGAAGGCGCTGCGTGAGGGCGAAATGGTGATCGTGGTGGACGATGAGTCCCGCGAGAACGAGGGCGATCTCGTGATGGCCGCCGAGAAGACGGATGCCCGGGCGATAGCTTTCATGGCCCGTTTCGGACGCGGGCTGATCTGCGTGAGCATGACCCGCGACCGGCTGGCGAAGCTGGATATCCTGAAGATGGCATCCAGGCGCAATTCCGACACTTGGCGCACCGCCTTCATGGAGTCCGTGGATGCCCGGCGCGGCGTAACGACCGGTATCAGCGCGCATGACAGGGCTCGCACGATCCAGACTCTTCTCGCTGACGATTCCACGCCGGACGATCTCATAAGCCCGGGCCACGTTTTTCCATTGGAGGCGCGGGCGGGCGGCGTTCTGCGCCGCGCCGGCCACACGGAGGCGTCGGTGGATCTCGCGCGCCTGGCGGATATGAAGCCGGCGGGTGTGATCTGCGAGATTCTGCGTGACGACGGCAAGATGGCGAGGCTCGCGGAGCTCACGCGCTTTGCAAAAAAGCACAAACTCAAGCTGACCTCCGTGGCGGACCTGATAGCATACCGCCGCCGGCGCGAGAAGCTCGTCGAATTCGTACGCTCGGTCATGCTGCCTACGGATTCCGGCGATTTCAAGCTCAGGCTCTACCGCTCCATTCCGGACGGCGCGCACCACGTTGCGCTCGTGATGGGTGAGCCGGAGAAGAGAAAGAGCGCTCTTGTGCGGGTCCACAGCGAATGCCTGACCGGCGATGTGTTCGGGTCGCTGCGTTGCGATTGCGGATCGCAGTTGAAGCGCGCCATGCAGA
>JAGYMT010000468.1 GCA_018400335.1 Kiritimatiellia bacterium
TGCGTTCATTCTCTCGTCATGCGCTTCGCAGGGGACAGCATCAACCATCTGGAACCCGAACGCCAATCCCAGGCGGAACGCGGCCCGCAAAGGCCTCGTGCCAAGAAGCCTGTCGTAATGGCCGCCTCCACGGCCAAGACGAGTGCCACTCCGGTCAAAGGCCAATCCCGGCACAATCACAAAATCAATTCCACCGGAGTGGGAATCATCTTCAAACCACGCATGCTCAGTCGGCTCCGGCGCCCCATGCCGCCCCGGGGCCAGTGTCCCGCCGGCGTAAAGGGCCGGCTCGTAACAGCCTTTCTCTGCGCGAAAGGCCGGAACATATAATTCCTTGCCGGCAGCCAGGCACACCTCCGCTATGGCTTTTGTCTGAACCTCGCGCGGCATGGCAAGATAAGCGCACACGCGCCCGGCCGCCTGCAGCTCTTCCATTCCCAGAACAAGCTCCTGCGCCCGCGCGCTGGCCCGCGCCATCCATTCTGGCGACAGGCGCATGATCTGTTCCCTGATTTCGTCCCTGATTTTTTTCTTCACGGCATTCACAACTCATCTTCCTTCAAACGGGCCAGCCTCATCAGCCTCTGCCGGATCACGTCTTCGTAGCCCTGTGTCGTCGGCTCGTAATACACGGCTGAAGTGGGCGCATATTCCTGTGCCACGAAATGATCTTCTGAATCATGGACATACTGATATCCCTTATGACCTAAACGCTTGGCGCCCTTGTAGCTCGATCCGCGAAGAGGTTTGGGCACCGGAAGAACACGACCTTCCTTGATATCCGCCAAGGCTTTTTCAACGGCGAGGTAGGCGGCGTTGCTCTTCTGAGCACAGGCAATATAGGTAGTGGCGTGCGACAGAATGATGCGCGCTTCGGGCATGCCGACAAATTCGACAGCATCCTTTGCCGCCACCGCCATAAGCAGCGCGCGCGGGTCCGCATTGCCGACATCTTCCGAAGCGAGAATGATCAGCCGGCGCGCTATGAACCGCGGGTCCTCGCCCGCGTAGAGCATCTTTGCGAGCCAATAGATCGCGGCGTTTGGATCTGAGCCCCGCACACTCTTGATAAATGCGCTGATCGTATCATAATGGCCATCCTCATCATGGTCATAGACCACGGCTTTTTTCTGGATGGATTCCTCGGCTACCTTGCGGGTTAGCGGGATCCGGCCCAGCTCGTTAGGGGGAGTGGTGAGAACCGCGATTTCAAGAGCATTCAGAGCCCTACGCGCGTCGCCTTCGCATACCAGGGCCAGATGCGAAAGAGCATCGGCATCCGCATCTACAGGGTAGTTCGCAAGCCCCTTTTGCGCTTCAAGCGCACGCCGGAGAATAATCGTGATGCTCTCTTCCGAAAGGGGCTCCAGCTCGAAAATCTGTGAGCGGGAGGTGAGCGGTGCATTGATGAAAAAGAAGGGATTATGGGTGGTGGCGCCTATCAGAATTACCGCCCCTTCCGCCACATAGGGCAATAGGATATCCTGCTGGCTCTTGTTGAAATGATGAATCTCGTCAATGAAAAGAATGGTGCGAACGCCATCGCGCTCGCGGCGGACATGCGCGGCTTCAAGCCGCTCGCGCAGGACCGCCACGGTGGCCTGCACGCCACTCAGCCGCTCGAACTTTCGACTGGTGATCCGGGCGATAACCTCAGCCAGAGAGGTCTTGCCGGAGCCTGGCGGCCCGTAAAGTATGAGACTGCCAAGCCCATCCGCCTCGATCGCGCGGCGCAACAGCTTGCCTGCCCCGAGAAGGTGCTCCTGGCCCACGAATTCGGCGAGCGAATAAGGACACATGCGCGCAGACAAGGGACGTCCGCCCGATTCCTTCGTCGCCTCCGGTTGATCAAATAAATCCACGTCCCGGCCTCCGACAAAAAAAGAACACCCCACTTCAGCCGTGACGGACTCCTGCTCTGTTCCACAAACACCAAGTGGGCACCTTACCGGATGGTTTCCAAGTCCCTCGCGGGCTTTTGGGCGCCATCCGAATCAAGCTCCCTGAATCTGCAATTAAGGGTCAGAGCGCCTTGGTCCGTACCACGCACCAAG
>JAGYMT010000469.1 GCA_018400335.1 Kiritimatiellia bacterium
TGCTGATATGAATTCGCTGTTCGTTGCAGGCGCCGGCCTTGTGCTGCTGGCGCTCGGGTATCGCTTCTACGGCAGGTTGATGTGCAGGCTTTGGGACGTGGACCCCGCGCGGCCCACACCCGCCCATTCCAAATCCGACGGTGTGGACTTCGTGCCGGCCAGACACTGGACAATTCTGTTCGGCCACCATTTCGCTTCCATCGCGGGCGCCGGCCCGGTTCTCGGGCCCGTCGCGGCCTGCATAGCCTGGGGCTGGGCCGGCGGCGTGTTCTGGATCGTGCTAGGAACGATCTTCTTCGGCGCCGTCCACGACTTCTCGGCGCTCATGGTGTCAGTCAGGCAGAACGGAAAGACAATCGCCAACGCGTGCGAGGACACGCTTGGCAGAAGGGGCGGCGTGATCCTCGCCGTCTTCCTGTTCCTCGCGCTTGTCCTGGTCATCGCGGTGTTCGCCGCAGTCGGCGGGAAGACGATGGCGGCTGAACCGCGGATGGTCATTCCGGCCATCGGCATCATCCCGGTGGCGGTGATAACGGGCCTGTTCATGCATCGTTTCCGTGCCGGCCAGCTTCCGGCCACCCTGGCCGGCGTTTCCGCGCTTACCCTTCTCATCATCTGGGGCAGGAACATGCCCGTTGATATATCTCCGTATTTCGGCAACCCGGCCCTTGCGTGGACTGTTTTCCTCCTTGTCTATGCTTGTGTCGCGTCCATATTGCCGGTGGACCTGCTTCTTCAGCCGCGGGATTACCTTTCGACCTTTCTCCTGTTTTTCGGGATAGTGGCCGGGTATGCGGGGTTGGTGCTAACCAGACCCGTGATGCAGGCGCCCGCCTTTGTTTCCTTTTCCGGCAAGGCGGGGCCTATGTGGCCGATCATGTTCGTGACCATTGCCTGCGGCGCAATCAGCGGGTTTCACTCGATAGTCTCATCCGGAACCACGTCGAGGCAGCTTGATACTGAGAGGAACGCCATCAGGATAGGGTACGGCGCGATGGTGCTCGAAGCGGTTCTCGCCATCCTGGCCCTTCTTGCGGTTGCCGCGGGCCTCAACTGGAATCCGCAACCCGGCCTCCCGTCCTACCCGGAGCTCATGCGGCACGGATGGATGATTGCTTTCAGCGAGGGGTTCGGACGCATCACAGTGCCCGTGCTTGGCGGCTACGGCGCGCTGATCGCCGCCACCATTCTCAATGCGTTCATCATCACGACTCTCGATACCGCGACCCGGGTGACCAGGTACCTCGCGGAGGAAATGACCGGTGTGCGAAGCAAATACCTGTGGACCCTTGCCGTCACCCTCGCAGCCCTGTTCCTCTCTCTGGGCGGATACGAGAAGATCTGGCCCGTTTTCGGGGCTTCCAACCAGCTTGTCGCGGCGCTGACCCTTCTGGTGGTGAGCGCCTATCTTCTTGCGCGCGGCAAGAGGACCGTCTTCACGATGACGCCGGCGGTCATAATGCTCGTCACCTCCGGAGCCGCGCTGATCCTCCAGCTCCGCGGCTGTATGAGGGACGGAAACATCATGCTCGCCGCCATAGCCGGAATGTTGCTCGTCCTCGCCGTCTACATGGCGTTCCTCACGTTCATGTATTACATGAAGATCAGGGAGCGGGCGCGGGAGAGTGCCTCAGACTTTAAAAAGCGCGACAAAGAACAAGTTCTCTGATCCTATGGAGACAAAGCGTTCATACATATTTCATCATAGGGCGGCGCTGGCGCGAGCAGCTTGTCCAAAGGATATGAACGGATGGAATTTGGGTTGGCATGGGAAGACGTATCGAGCAAACGGTGCGATTAAGACCCTTAACCCTTGAAAGAGCAGTTGAATATCCAACATTCAACAAGGAACTCCCAATATTCATCGGATTCCTTGGATATTGGATATTCCGTGTTGGCTGTTGGGTGTTGATGTCTTTCACCTATTTGGTGCAGCGCTAGCGGGGTTGAGCTGAAATCATAAACAATTACCCATAAACTTATTACAGAGAGCGAAATCAACTGCGGAGCAGTTGAACTGCTCCATATAGGTTAACCGATCAACTTAGCCGAT
>JAGYMT010000047.1 GCA_018400335.1 Kiritimatiellia bacterium
AATGCCTTTTCGAATAAGCTCTAATTACAATTGCTGCGCGAAAACTCCCGTAATCGCCGCAATCAGGCGCAAGCAAAAGCCACCACCGGAAATCCACTTGCTAATAAACGGGAGTTGGCCTAAATTATATTCAGAAGTTTTGACCGTTGAGGATATGACACCATCTGACGTTTTCCCGTATCACCAAAAAGATGCGAGGCTTTGTTGCTATTAAGACCGACCTGACATTTGTGGAAATACCGGCCGGATCGTTTCTGATGGGGCAGGCCGATGGCGGCGATTATGATGAACGGCCCGTTCACCTAGTCAACCTCAGCCGACCGTTCCGCATGGCAACCACACCGGTCACCAATGCGCAGTATGAACAGTTCCGCCCCGAGCACCGAAAATACCGCGGCCTGCGCGGCGTGTCCGTCGAGGATCAGGACGCAGTCACCTACGTGAGCTGGCATGACGCCGTAGCCTTCTGCGAATGGCTTACGAAGAAGGAGGGAAAACCGCACCGCCTGCCCACAGAAGCGGAATGGGAATACGCCTGCCGCAGCGGCACAACCACCGCGTTTCACACCGGCAACGAGCTTCCGGCCGAGTATCATCGCAATCAACCGGTCGAAGGCAGCTGGGCGAAGGAAGGGCCTGCCAAGGACGAAGACCTGCGCGCTAAAAAAGGCAAGGTGCCGGTATCGCTTGCGGCGGGAAAAAGCCCGGCCAATGCGTGGGGGCTTTATGACATGCACGGCATGGTGGAAGAATGGTGTCACGACTGGTACGGCGCATATGAATCGCAGACGCAAACAGATCCCGTCGGCCGTGCTTCCGGGCTCTTCAAAGTCGCCCGGGGCGGAAGCCACAACACCTATATCCGGCATCTGCGTTCCGCCAATCGGCTCGGCGCATTTCCCAAAGACAAGCACTGGATTATCGGCTTCCGGGTAGTCCGGTCGGAGCTTCCCGCAACGGCGCCCCTGCCGTCCGAGGCGCCGGACTGGAATGATGAAACGGTCAAGACACAGCCTGCTTCGTGGTCCTTGCCGAATCAGGATAAGCCGGTTTTTGAGGAGCCCATTGTCTTTGTCAACCGGGAAGATCTGGATGAAGAACTGGCTGGTCTGACCCACAATCATCACCCCGATATCTGCTGGTGCCCCAACGGCGACATGCTGGCAGTCTGGTTTTCCACACGCAGCGAGATCGGCCGGGAGATGCGCATTGTTTCCAGCCGACTCCGCCGGGGCGCAACAAGCTGGGAACCGGCCCGCCGTTTCTTCAGCGCGCCGGACCGGAACAACACCGGTTCGACCCTCTTTAACAACGGCCAGGGGCGCCTATTTTTCTTCGGCACGGTCTCCGAATCCAGCCACCACCATGATCAGCTCATGTATGTGATAACCAGTGATGATTCAGGACGCAGGTGGTCGCCCCAGCGCATTATCAGCTCCCTTAACGACCGGCATAAATACAGTCCCCTAAGTTCAGTCTTCACCGCCATGGACGGCTCGCTGGTTCTGACCATGGATACGGCCCCGCTCGGTTATAACGCCAACGAATGCGGCGCAGGCGTCTTTGTCAGCCCGGACGGCGGAGAGACCTGGATTGACCGCATCTCGGGCAAGGGTCCGCCGGAAACCGGTGAAGGCAGGAGCGGGAGCCTTATCGCCGGGTTTCACGCCACCATCGTCCAACTCAAGGACGGTCGTCTGTTCGCGCTTGCCAGAACCTTTCCGGCGGGCGACACCATGCCCATCAACGGCCGAATGCCTCAGAGCGTATCCTCGGATATGGGCCAGACCTGGACCTATTCGGCCAGCCCCTTCCCCACGATCGGCCAGGGGCAGCGACCAGTTCTGCTGCGCCTTGCCGAAGGGCCGGTGCTTTTTGTCAGTTTCTGCAATACGGACGGCGACCAGCCGTTCCGCGGCAAAGGCATATTTGCCGCGCTATCCTATGATGAATGCGAAACCTGGCCAATCCGCCGCCTGCTTACCTTCTGCGATGAGCCCAGACCGATGGACGCGGGCGCCCACGTCGGCCCCTTTGTCATGAGCAAGATCCAGGCTGAACCCGGCGGTTATCTGGCCATTACCCAATCTCCGGACGGGATAATCCATCTCACCAGCAGCCGGAACCATTACCGGTTCAATCTGGCTTGGCTGCAGCAGAATCGTGTCTGAAACATCGAGGGCAAAACATGAATGACATTCCAACTGTCCTGCGTTCCGATTATTTCTTCGATTCCGGCATGACGGATTACACCGCCCTGTTCGATGGCGTCTCCGCCGTGTGGGAGATCGTATGCAACCTTCAGAAGACGACAATTGCCGACCGGATCACGCGCGAGCGCTGCGGCGCCGTTCAGGGCGGCATCCCCGCCGGACTGAACGTTTCCGGCAGCGTCGAGGTGCGCGTCGCGCCCGGCGCAAGCGCCGGCCCGAATGTTTTCATTTCCGGCGAAGGCGGAATAGTGTGCATTGACGAGGGCGCGGCAGTGCTGCCCGGCGTGGTGATCTCGACAGGATCGAACGCGGTCTACATTGGACGCGGAGCAGAGGTGGGACCAAACGCGCACCTCGATGCGTTCCGCGGCTCAATATGCGTGGGCGAGGCGGCGAAGCTGCGGCAGGGCGCCTATATCCGCGAGATTTCATTGATCGGCAGGAAGGCGATTGTCGGCAACAGCTGCGAGGTGAAGTGCGCCATCATCGGGCCGGAGGCTGAGGTGCCGCACTTTAACTACATCGGGGACAGCGTGCTCGGGCACAAGGCGCACACTGGCGCAGGCGTGAAGCTCTCCAATGTGAAGGTGTTGCCCGACCCCGCCGGGAGCGGCACCGTGAAGATAAGGCATAACGGGAAAACATACGACACAGGCATGCGAAAATTCGGAGCGATACTCGGCGACCGCTCCCAGGTGGGCTGTAATTCCGTGACTAACCCGGGCACACTGATCGGAAGGAACGCCATCATATATTCCGGCAGCAGCGCCGCCGGCTTCATTCCCTCGAACACCGTCGTCAAGCTCAGACAGACGCTTGAGAGCGCCGGGCTGAGAACCTGACAACCCGCCCGGCCCACGCACGGAACAGTGCGGCGGCTTTTAGCCCAAAGCGGGCTATGCCCGCGCGCGGAGCGCACGGGCCACCGGAAACTCTCACGCATTGGATGCCGCTACCGGAACTGCCTGCCCGCAGTGCTTACGCACAATCGTTGCAGGCCGTCCCGGCCGGATGGAAAACGGCGGGGACCGCCGTCTCCAGGACAACGGCTATCTTGTATTATATTTCAATGAGTTGCATATGTTCTCAGAGACAAGTGTTCAGGCCGGAAAGCGCATTGGCATTTCCTGAACGGTGCCAAGGGTCCGCCCGCGGCGGAACCCCCTGCCATAGGTCCCAACCTCTTTATCTGACAAAAAACCATTGCATGCCGCGATGATAGCAGTTATGGTTTTTTTTGTTCACATGGGCAAGGAGGTACCGCCACGTAATGAGTGAAGAAGAAACAGTTAAAACTACCGATGACCTGCAGAAGGAAATCCGCGACATGCTGCAAAAGCTGGGCGCCATCCCACCATCAGCCGACACACCGTCGCCCGGGGGCAGCGGCGCGGAGGCCGCACAACCGGAAGACCCTGAGGAGGACGAAAAGATTCTGCGCCGTATCCGCGAGTTCCGGTCGAAACCAAGGGAAATACGCGACTATCTCAACAGGTTTGTGATCCAGCAGCACGAGGCCAAGAAGGTGTTGTCCGTAGCAATCTGCGACCATTACAACCACGTCCGCCAGTGCATGGAAGACCCGCCTCTGCGAGAGAAGGAATACGCCAAGCAGAACATCATCCTCCTCGGCCCGACGGGCGTGGGCAAGACCTACCTCATGCGATGCATCGCCAAATTCATCGGCGTGCCCTTTGTCAAGGCGGATGCCACCAAGTTCTCGGAAACCGGCTACGTGGGGCACGACGTGGAAGACGTGGTGCGCGACCTGGTCAAGGCCGCGAACGGCAATGTTGACCTGGCGCAGTACGGGATCATCTACATTGACGAGATAGATAAGATCGCCTCCAGCTCAAACACCGCCGGACGGGATGTTTCCGGGCGCGGCGTCCAGATTAATCTGCTCAAGTTGATGGAGGAAACAGAGGTCAGCTTGCAGAGCCAGACGGACCTGATAGGCCAGATGGAGGCCATCTTCAGCCTGCAGCGAACCGGCAAGCCGCCGCGCCGCACGATCAGCACGCGGCACATGCTCTTCATTGTAAGCGGAGCTTTCGACGGGCTGGCGGAGCATATCAAGAAGCGCCTGCGCAAGAACGAAATCGGCTTTGCGTCTCTCTCCGGCGGCGACCGGAAAGATAATGAATACCTCAAGCTTGCACAGACGCGCGACTTCATCACCGGCGGTTTCGAGCCGGAATTCATCGGCAGGCTGCCCGTGCGCGTGGCTTGCGACCCGCTGTCCCGCGAAGATCTCGAGGAGATACTGCTGGCGTCCGAGGATAATATCATGGCGCAGTACAGGCGCGACTTCTCCGGCTACGGGATTGATCTAGCTGCGACTCGTGAGGCGATCTCAGCCATTGCCGCGCTCGCGCAGGAGGAGCAGACCGGCGCGAGGGGGCTGATGACGGTGATGGAAAGCATTTTTAGAAATTTCAAGTTCGAACTGCCTTCGACCGCGATCAAGTCGCTCGAGGCGACCACGGAGCTGATTTCCGATCCCGCTCAGGCACTCAAGGATCTATTGAGGAAGAACCAGGACTCGCAGCGCGGCGTGATGGAGGCCGAGATAGCGGATTTCGTCCGGCGCTTCCGCGAAGCGCACAAGCTCAACCTGGCATTCAGCGAGGATGCCGTCTCCGCGCTCGTTGACGAGAGCATCGCGAAGGACAAGACCATCGTGGCGATCTGCGAGGAGAAGTTCAGGGACTTCCAGCATGGCCTGCGGCTGATCGCGAACAACACCGGGCGAACATCTTTCTCAATCACGCTGGATACCATACAAGCTCCGGACCGCGAGCTTTCGCGGTGGATTGTGGAGACATTCCGCGCTAACAACGCGGACGGCGGCGTGCCGGAGTCCGGAGCCGGTTGAATGGAACCAAGGATCTACCCAAGCTCCGTCAGCCCCGGGACCATACTCTCGGCCGGGATCAACGTCATCCGGAATGTATTGACCAGGCTGCTGGTGATACACGGGCGCGCCGATCAATCCATCCGGGATGGGCATCGCGCAATACCGGCTTGATGAAAGCCGGCGTCTTGAGTCGCTCGAATTTTCCAATGCCCCCGGCAGCTCGCGGGAGGGCGAAGCGATGCTCATGATACCGGACACGGCGGACGCAATCGAGGTGACAACAGGCGGCGGAACTTTTCCCGCGGACAGGATCGAGACCGAAGGCCGGTGGTCTGCGTTTAAGTGGAAATGCCGGGACCCGTGGACCGCGTCAATCCGTCATCCAGTCCGTCCGTGACGACCTGCGCATCCGCGATTCATTACGGTCGTTCTTTCTAAAAAAAATATCTTGTCACCCGCAAGGGCCTGTTATAGGTTGACGCTCAACTCGCGATGGGCGATGCATGATCGCCCGAATCGGCGGAGAACAGGGTCTGGCTTGAACTCACGCGGGAGGTGGGCTATTTTCGGGTTCGGAAAAAGGAAAAATAATCTTACAATTGACCGGACGCGCGCGCTGGCCGCGGTGCCCTTGATTAACAGGGGGCTTGAGATCGAGAAAGACGAGGCCGGGAACGCAACCATTCGCATGAAGGTGCGCAGGGGCAGGAGGATCCTGTCGCGTTTTCAGCCGTCCGTGATGACTAAGACTATCAAAATGGACGAGATCGGAACTTTTGTTCTGGATCAGGTGAACGGAGATGCGACCGTGCTTGATATCGTGAACAACTTCATCACGAGATTCAAGATGAACCGCAGAGAAGCTGAGCTGAGTGTCGTGTCATTTTTCAAGTCATTGATGCGGAAAGGCATCATATCCATGGCCATGAAGTAGGAACGGAAACGCAATGAACCAGCAACCGAAGACTCAAACTCACAGGTTCGCGTGGGCCGGGTTTTCGTTCGACGTGCCGTTCGACTGGAACCTCTCGGGTTACTCGTTACAGGGAAACTCATCGTCGCTGCAGATGGAGGATGATAACGCCCTTCGCCTCGAGATGGAGTGGATAAAACCCGAGAAGCCTATTGACCGCACGGAGCTCCAGAAACGTTGTTCCAAGGTTGCCGAGGAGATGGAAGATGCGGGCGCGGAGATTTCGGCCATAGGCGCGCTACCGGAGGATTGGAACGCGACCATGTATTCCATGCCTGACGGCAGACACCTCCTCACGGCGTATCGGCTGGTTGCGGAATCCACTTTTTTCTGCCTCCTCAAACTGCATTTTCCAGCAGCCAGCCGAAGGGAGCCGCCCCGCTTGCTGCGGCTTATCGCTTCCAGCTTCAGGCTTCATGAAGAGAGCCTGGTGCCCTGGAAGTTCTACGATGTTTCGTTCGAGATAGACAGGGCTTTTAAACTGGTCAACACATCCTTCCAGGCCGGCCGCAAGATGATGACCTTCGAGTGGCGGCTGCGAAGGTTTTTTATCTGGTTCTTCTCCCTCGCCGACACGATCCTCAAACAAAAGCCCATGGAGGAATGGTGCGCCGATTTCGTAAACAGCTTCAAGGGAATAAGAGGGCCTACTTTCGTCGCATCCGGGAAGGGCGAGATCCGCTCCCGCCTATCCTATCGCTATCCGTTCGGGCACCCGGAGGAGCTCGTTCGCGGATGCCTGCGCTACCACGCACGGTGCTTGCATATCCCGGAGAAGAATCATATTGTTCTCTATGTCTTTAACTACAGGAAGCAATCGGACCTCGACATGATACCTGAGGTTCGGAGCGAGGAAAAGATCCCGAACGGTGGACTTTAACATAACAAGGAGGAAGAAACATGGGTAATTATCCGAGCGATCTCAAGTACACGAAAACCCACGAGTGGGTGCGGCTTCACGATCACCTAGTGGAAGTCGGGGTGACGGACTTCGCCCAGCACCAGCTGTCCGACATCACGTACGTGGAACTGCCGGCTATTGACCAGCGCTTCGACTCAAACGAGGAAATAGCAGTGGTTGAATCAATCAAGGCGGCTGCCGACGTCTACGCGCCCATCGCCGGCGTTGTGGCCGAGGTCAATCCTGATATCGAAAGCGCTCCGGAAACGATCAACTCCGACCCGTACGGCGCCGGATGGCTTTTCCGGCTGGATCCCGATAACATCCACGACATGGATGAGCTGATGGGCGCCGACGAATACGAGGCTTCACTACCGGAAGAGGAATGACACTTAAAGCCATCGCGCATGTCGAGTTCCTTCCGGGCGGACCGGAGCGGACTCCGCGCGAAGCAGACCGGCCGACCATGAAAGCGCCGGTCAATCGTGTGGTTCTTTCAATCTTCGCGGCATTGCTTGTCGCCTGTAGTCCGTCGAGGCCAGCCGGCGCCGCGGACGTTTCCATCACGATTCTGCACACCACCGATATCCACGGACACCTTGCCGGCCGGCAGACGAAAGGTTCCGCCGGGCGCGAAGACGACGGCGGCCTGCTTAGCTGCGCCGCGCTGGTCCGTGAAATCAGGAAGAACGAAGAGAACGTGATGCTCTTGGATTGCGGGGACCTGATCCAGGGAACGGCACTGAGCTTTCTCGACCGCGGCGCTTCGATGCTCGAGGCCGTCAAGACAATGCGATACGACGCACTGGTTCCGGGAAACCACGAGTTCGACTGGGGCTGCGACAACTTCCGGCGTATCTACGAAAAGAGCGGGATTCCCGTGATCGTCGCCAATATGGGCAAGGGCGTTGTTTCAACGCCACTACTGACCAATGCCGCGCCTTTCATCATCCGGGAAATGGAAGGCATTCGCGTGGCGGTCATCGGGCTCACAACCCCCCACATTCCGAACTGGTCCAGGCCCCGGCTGCTCGGCGATACGGTGTTTGAGCGCTCGGTCCCGGCGCTCCGCCGCACGATGCCGCTGGTGCGCGCTGAGAATCCCGACATCATAATCCTCGCGGCGCACCAGGGTCATAACGAATGGATGGGCGATACCCGGGCCAGCGAGATATACGCTATCGCCCGGGCGTTCCCGGATATTGATATCCTCATCGGAGGACACAGCCATCAGGACGTGGTCATGCGCAACGTTGCGGGAACTCCATACACCCAGGCCGGGCGCCACGGACTCTGGCTCGGAAGGATAGACATAACAGCCGATTCCGTGGCGCACTCCGTCAAAAACGTTAAATTCAACCTTATCCGCGCGGATGAATCGGTCGCGCCCGACGCGGAAATGTCCGAACAGTTCGCCGCGGTCCTGTCCGCGGCCGAAGCGTACCTCGACCAGCCCATAGGCAGAGCCGGCTGCCGCCACCCGAGCGAGTCGGCCTTCCCCGGTCAATCACAGGTGCAGGCACTGATCGCAGCCGCTATAGCCGAAGCGGTCAATGCCGACGTGGTATTCCACGGAACTCTTTCAAGATATGAATTGCGCCCCGGCAGACTGACCATGAGGAACATTTGGGGGATCGTGCCCTACGATAACTACCTGGGAGTGGCACACCTGACCTTGAAAGACCTGGCGGCGATTCTCGAGGAAAACGCCGGCTTTCTCGGAACGAGGGATTTCAGAGGCGTCTCCGGTGTCGAGTACGAGATTGACACATCGGGGGAAAAGCCCGTTGTCCTCAATCTTCGGCTCACGGGCGGCCGCGACTTGCAGCCCGGCGAGCGGGTGCGGGTTGCGATCAACAGCTTCGACATGGCCTCGGCCGGAGCCAGGCTGCCCCGACTCCGCGAGATCATTGACCTTCCGGAATCAATGCTCGACGAAACGGAGATAGACACACGCGAAGCCGTGACCACCTTCATCAAGCACAACAGCCCCGTCTGTGAAAAGGCCGTGCCCGGAGCCGTCATCCTGAAGGACAGGCCGCGGCCGCCGTCCGCGAATCACCTGTAGCCGCGCCTGCGGCGGGCAAGCCGGTCTCGAGGCGGTCTGCGACCATGCCAAAGGCATGGCAG
>JAGYMT010000470.1 GCA_018400335.1 Kiritimatiellia bacterium
GTGATTATTGACGCAGGCCAAAATTAGAATTGCTGGCCGTGGGGCAAGGTTTCAGGTTTCCGCCTTCGCCATTCGGACTATGGTGGACAGTTCGGGGTTCAGTGTATCGAACCCGTGCACAGGCACGAGCGCGGCATCAGCATCGGACAACGATTACGGGCGACGATTACGGCTTACGATTGGAAACCTCTCATGGTTTTCCGTAATCGTCGCCCGTAATCGTCAAACGGGGAATTCCAGGCGAAAACCGGCATCCCCCCGTGAACGGTTACAGTGGATCGAACATATGGCAACAAAGGGGACTTGCTTGTATTTCAACCCTTTCATCGCAGAACGCGGATCAGGATGGCTGCCGCAACTATTATCACGATGACCACCAGCCAGACCGGCGGTCTGCCCATGCAGCACCTGCATTCCCCGTTTTCATCTCCCGGCGCCGGAGAGCGCATGTAATCCCTGTCGGAAAGCCCCATCGTAATTCCCCGTTTCGATTCACAGGTGGGCAAGCGCTGCCTTGCAGCTCATCCGCGCGCTTTCAAGCGCGGGCCGCTTGCAAACGTCCTGTTCGACGATAATCCACTCCGCACCGGACTCCCCGGCCGCCTTGTAGATTGCGGGCAGGTCCATTAGGCCCTCGCCAACCTCGGTGAACGAGCCGTCGGCCCGATCCATGTCCTTTAGGTGCACCTGCGGAACGCGGCCCTTGTAGCGCCGTATGTACTCCACCGGATCCTCGCCGCCCTTTTTGATCCAATATGTATCCAGCTCGAAGGCCGGACGGTGCTCGCCCGGCGCGTTGAAAAGCATGTCCTCGGCCGTAACCCCATCAATCCGCATTAATTCCTGCGCGTGGTTGTGATATGTGAAAACGCAACCCTTGGATGCCGCCACGGAGGCGGCCTGCACGCACTTCGGGATGATGGCTTTCCAGTCCTTTGCCACCTCGCCGCAGAGGCTCGTCGTGACGTAGGGACACCCGAGTCCGGCCGCGTACCGGTACGCCGCACTGTCGGGGTTCAGGATGTCGTCCAGCGACACGTGCTGTCCGGCGGCGACCAGTCCGAGATCCTTCAGAAAAGAACTCAGTTGGTCGGGTTCCATGTCACCGTAGAGGCCCGCGAACTCGACGCCCGAATAACCCATGCCGGCCAATTCCTTCACCGTTCCGGCGAAATCGCTCTTGCAGTTATCACGCACGGTATAAAGCTGGATTCCAAGTTTCATCTTTCCTCCTGTTTGTTGTTGATTCTAACGCTGCTTGCCCGCAACTCAATTCATGGCTCGTGTTATGCAGCGGGCACGGCCTGCCCGCGCGCGGAGCGCACGGGCCACCTTTTTACGCTCCAATAGCTGGATGAACTTGTACCACGGTCCCTGTAAAAAGCCAGCTTATTCGAGCGGACATCACGGACCTGTCAGCTCAAAAGCTATCGTTATATCCTCATGCTCGCCGCACTCCGCCGGAAGTGGCGAGAGACGGGCGACCGATTCAAGCGCCGCCATAACGGACTCATCCATCGCGCTGTTCCCCGAGGGCTTCGTGAGCGTCCGCTGCGTCACCTGCCCGTTGCGCCGCACGCGGATCCGGGCCTCCGCAATCGGAGCCCCCGCGAGATCACGCGGCTGGCTCCAGGCGTTGTACAAGGTCATTCGCACTCCGGCAAGGTAGCGCGCGAACTCGTCCCTGGCGCCAACTGGCCGCGGCGGCGGATCGCCGGCTTTGAGGGTCTTGAGAATATCCTCAGCCGTGAGCGGGGTGCGCGGCGGAGTCTGTTCTCTCTTCACGATCTTTCGGCTGGCACGGCTGGCGTTACGTCAACCCGGCGCAGGATGTGGAGGCCAAGATCAAGGCCATCGGCGCCCATCTGACGTCGCGCATCACCGCGATCGACGAACAGCCCGGGCCGTCGGCTGAGGAGATTGACGCGCAGATTGCCGACGACCCTTGGGCGATGACGCCCGCACCGACCACGCCGGGTGCCGCATGAACGCGTGCGCAGCATCCCCGAAAACGACGAACC
>JAGYMT010000471.1 GCA_018400335.1 Kiritimatiellia bacterium
GGATTAGCCACCGAGCCTTCGCTTCGCTCGACTCGGAACTAATCCTTGTCTTGTTGGCGGAATTGATCCTATCGTGCAAGCCGGGCAGAAGCCAACCGGTTTAGGCTGACTCCGGCTTCCGCAGCTTCCATCGCTAGTTCACGATGGACTTCTGGAGGTATCCTGACCAGGAAACGCCCACTATAGGGGCGGCAGGCCAAAGGGTCAGGAACCGGCTCCCCCGATTCCTTCAAATCCGCGACCACCTCCGAAACAAGCTGACGAATGCCCTTCAAAGCTCCCCCTGGCGTGGGGGCAAGCCAGCTCAGGCTAGGGAATTCCGCACAAAGTCCGACGTGCTCGTCGTCCTCGGGTGACCATGTAACCCGATAGGTATAGCGATCGTTCTTAATTGCTGTTTTCATCATCTAACCGTTTGAGTGCTTTGAGAATCTGGCGAACTTGGTACGCCTTTGCCATTCCCTTTGAGTTCTGAATGTTCACTCTGGGATCACCTTGCCAAGGTGTCTTGTATATCCGATGGCTTGTGCCGCCTTGGCGGGCCTGGCCGAAAAAATGATCGCATACGCGACACAGATCGGCAAACCGTATGCTACCGGCGTTGGCCCGCATCCGTGCTAGAATGTCATCAATCTTCGGCATGTCTTTATAATATCATTATTGATATCATCTGTCAAGTGTGTTTTCCGCGCCAACGATTCACCTAACGCGCAAGGGGAAGGCAAGCGCAGCGCGGCCTTTCACTTGTCGCGTTCAGGTGGTTGTTGTGCAGTTTGCCTTCTCACTGGAAAGATCACCTTCAAGGCGCCCCCTTCTTCGACCAAAAAGAACTTCGTACCGACCAGCATGTTCTTGGGTTGATAGTACTGATAGAACGTTATCGTTGTAGACGGCTTGGCCGCCGACTCGGCGAACAGGCTTAGGAAATCGCGCTCCTGGGGAATCCCCTGTGTGATGAAGAACTTGGGATTCTCTTTGGCATACAGAAACTCGCCGCTTTTGACCTGCTGCACCATAGCATGAACCATTTGCTTCTCCCCTGGCTTGTCGAGCAGGGCTAAGCTTTCCTGATGGAGGAGTCTTCGGAACGCGTCCACGTCCTGTTGATCTCTTGCCTGAAGTAGACTTCGTGCAAAAGCGAGATGGTCGGCGTCTGCCAAAGTCCCCCTGACCACTTTGTTGAACTTCTCCCGTCTTTCGGCTGGTGCACCCGTAAAGGTGATTGCGTCATCGAGGGTAGACCTCGAATAGAGGATATCGCCAAACTCAGATGTTACGGCAGCCCCTCTTGGACGGCATCCGCATACGACAACGCAACACACAAGGCTAATGATAAATGGCGATATGTTTCTCATGCTATGTTCTCCTTGCACAACGCCTGCCTTCACTTTCGGCGCGTAGTGCCGAATACCGTGGTGCACTCAGTTGTTGGCTAATGGTCTCAGTTCAACTGTTTCGGTGTCGCAAACGACGATCGGTTCGCCGGCATAGAGCGCCGTGCGCACAATGTGTGGCCCTGCGGGGGGCACTAGATCAAGCACGTATACGTCACCGTGCGTGCTGGTGCCCATGAACTCCATTGAGCCTCGCCACTTCTGCCACTCGTCGCGTGATGCGGAGAAGCTTGCCTCAAAACTATCCCTCGGATAAATGACCTCATGCTGATGAGTGTCTCCTTCCCGCTTGTCGGTAAAGACGAACTCAACGCCAGCGTGACCAGGCCGTATGGCTGGCGGCTGCAACCATTCCGGAACACGGGATAGGATTGCCAGAGCAACCATGAGAATGGCCATTGCGACGTATACACGTTTTCGGTTCATATTCATGTCTCTTTCTTGACCAACGCCGTGGTCAGCTGCGCTGTGGCCCGGTGCGCGAAGCGCGGCGGGGTACAGCGTCAGCTGGACCAACTCGTTCAATCTCTCCTATCACGCGACCTGGTGTACCTGGCACGGCAGATGAGTGAAATCAAGTTGCCCCAAATCCAGATGCTTCGAGGCCTGGTCAATGTCCAGTCC
>JAGYMT010000472.1 GCA_018400335.1 Kiritimatiellia bacterium
ATAGATACTTACCGACTAAGGAATTCGACCAGCGTAGCCGACTAAGAATGGGATCAAGCGTGGGGACAAAGTGTTCAATGCACCCACCATGTGCACCACCAGTAGTCAAGCTGTATTGACTCATACGGTTCATTGTCAGATACTTGCGCGTCCAGACATCAACTGCGGAGCAGTTGAACTGCTCCATATAGGTTCAGCCGCCCATCCGCTCGATTCGGACTATGCCGTTACGCGTCAGAACCAGCCGGTACCCGAAGAGCGGACAGCTTTCGGCGTCCCCGCCCTTTTCAGAAAGCCCCGCGACCAGGTTGAGATGGTAGACGCGCCGCGCCTCGACCTTCGAGTGCCGTCCGTTCTCCGTGAAGGAAAGCGTGTTCACGGGATCGTCCATGTTCGCCATCCACGGGTCCAGCTTGAGCCGAATTATTTCCGTGAGCGATTCAAGCCGCTTGTGTCTCCGCATCAGCCGCCCGCTGTCCAGGCTTATATCCTTGTGAAAGTGGATCACATTCTCCGGCGGAATGATGTTTCTGAACACATTACCCTCGACGTTGCGTAAATTGCGGACGGCCTCCGGCACCTCGTCGGGATGGCAGAATACCGCGCGAGCGCGGCTCGTTCCGATCCTGGTGCCGATCGCAGGGTCTATAAGCTCCTCCACCTGGTCGGCCACCAGCCTGGGGATATAGGCCGCGAAGATTCCGCGCAGTATTTCCTTTATCCTGTCCTTCGCGATATAGGCGATCACGATCAGGACGGCCCAGGGAACGCTATGCATGGCGAACAATCGCGAGGCGAACAGTGTGACGACCACGGCGAAAGTCATGGCCGCACCTGCCGCCACACCCATCAGGAGGTGGGTGAATCGGTCGGTTATTTTAGCGTGCTCCGTGGTCATGAACAGGCAGCCTTCCGTCCATTTCTTCAACATTCCCTCGCGATAAACGAATAGCTCGTTGGTCACGGGGTCATCCGGTTTCACCAGGGTTGGATAACCCTGCGCCGCCCGGTATTCCTGCTCGCGCCCAAGCCTGGCCTCCAGCACGCGGCTGCCCTCGACGAGGTCGGCGCGCTCCTGAAAAACGTCGTGCAGCTTGAACAGGGTCTTTTCCGTGCCGAGGCTGATTGCCTCGTCCGACCACCGCAGCGCCTGGCGCATCAAATCGCTGACGCGCGGATCGAGAAATGCCGGGCGAAGCGCGCGAAACGTCTGAAGGAACAGGTCAACATCGGCAAGGAGCTCAGCCAGTCGTGCCATCGCTTCCGCGGGCGGACCGGCGCCGCGTATGAACTCGCAAAAGAGCCGCCTTGTCTCGCGAAGCTGGCGCCGATAGATCGCGGCCAGTATACGAAGCTCGTAAATCACGGCCTTCTCGTCAATTCCCGGCGCCGCCTCCGGGGCGTTCAGCATGCCCGCGATCCGGGCTATCGGGCTTGTCTCGCAGGAATGATCGGCCAGCTTTCTCAAGGGGATCGAATACGTGGAATAGCGCGTGTACGACTTCATCTCGCGCAGGAAGCGGGAAACGCCGTAGTTCTCCCCCGTCATGTCGAGCTGGTACGGGCTGAACACGAACAGGTCGAGCTGATAGCGCTTGCGCTTCTCGTCGTCCGCCAGCGGGTACCTCACGTCGAGCTCGAGCTGACGCTGGCCGTGCGTGGTGACATTGCAATCGCATTTTATCATGATCAAGACCTCCTTGAGTATTCTAACGCGGGCTTGCCCGCAACCCAAGAGAAAGAAGGACAGGATTACCCACCTTCGCCTGGAAGCTACGGCGGGCAGGCAGGATAATCAGGAGAGATTCACGATAGAAACGATCAGCAATCGACTGTTCCTGATCGTTTCTATCACATCTTGTTGATCAACAGAAATAAACATCCTGTCATCCTGTCTGCATTTTCTTGTTTTTCTTCGCTCAACAATGAGGTGCTATCCAGCTTCACTGAAAGTGTTCAGACATCAGACAAGTGCGGCCTCCAGGCGCGATGCCCGGATTTT
>JAGYMT010000473.1 GCA_018400335.1 Kiritimatiellia bacterium
GTGTTCCATACCTCTTCTTCATGCCCTTCATGTGCTTCATGGTGAAATCCGTCGTCTCAGAACACGAGTCCGGCCTTCGCCAGGCGGCTACCCAGCTCGGCTATGACCCTGTCGTCATCCTTCGTCCCTGCCGACTCGAAAGTGGCCGAGAAACGGAGGAACGGACCCGCGTCATCCCACGGAACAGTTGAAACCTGGCAATCTCTGATCAGGAACTGCGATGCGTCCTCCGCTGTGGCGAAGCTGGCTGACCCGGCGCCCTTCGGAGCGGGGACGTACAGGTAGAACGTGCCGCCGGGCATTCGCGCGTCGAATCCCGCCGCGCGCAGACACTTGACCATCTTGCGAAGACGTCCCGCATAGTGCCGCTTTATCGAGTCGGCCAGTTTGCGGTCCGCGATGCCCGCGCAGGCCGCCACCTGAATGGCCTTAAACTGGCCGGAATCAATATTGTCCTTCACCTCCGCGTAAGCGTTCACGGCGCGAGAATTGCCGGCAACGAACCCGAGGCGCCAGCCGGTCATGTTGTAACTCTTGCTCATCGAGTGCAGTTCCACGGCCACATCCTTGCCGCCGGGCCTGCCGAGGATGGAAAGCGGAGCGCCCTTGTAGATCAGTGTCGCGTATGCCGCATCCTGCACAATGAGAATATCGTGCTCGCTGGCGAACGCTATCAGCTCGTCAAAAAACGCCGGTGTAGCCGCTGCGCCCGTCGGGTTGTTGGGGTAGTTCACGTAGAACAGCTTTGCTCGGCGCGCCGTGTCCGGATCGATCGCGCCGAGATCGGGGAGAAAACCGTTCTGTTTAAGGAGCGGCAGTTTTACGACCTCGCCGCCGAGGTACCGCGTGTGCGTGGCGAGCACCGGGTAACCTGGAACGGTGACAAGCGCGACGTCCCCCGGGTTGATGAAACAGAGCGGCAGCGTTGCCAGCACCGGCTTGGAGCCGATGCTGTGATTCACCTCAGTATCGGGATCGAGATCTTCCACACCGAAGAAATCCTTCATGTAGCGGCAGGCCGCGACCTTGAACTCGCGGATCCCGTTGTCCGAATAGCCTCGGTTGGCAGGATCGTCCACCGCCTTCTTCAGCGCCCTGCGGATGGGAGCCGGCGCCATGCAGTCGGGCTCGCCCACGCCGAAGTCGAGCAGTTCCACTTCCGGACGCGCCTTACGGGCCGCAGCCTTAGCGCGCTTTATCTTCTCGAACTTATAAATTTCGCTCGACAAACCGAACGACGCGCCGCCTATACGTTCCGCAAAAAGCTTTTGCATATCCATTGTTCTCCTTTCCTGTAAATCTCCAATATGAGTCAATGCCAGAGATCTTACCAGAAAGGAGCCTGTGAGCGCAAACAGGAATTGGCGGATCTGTGCTTCATTACAGGCCGCCTTGATATCCTTTACGCTCCGCGGCCAAAACCGTTATCCTAAAATGCACAAGGTGTCCGGCCTCACCGAGGTCGGCTTCTTTTGTTATTCTAATGTTCTTAAGAACATTAGAATAACACTTTTGAGGACAGATCGGTTCGCCGCCAGAGCACGATGCCTGACGGCACGGTTTTCCAAGACCCTATACAGGCTGCCACTGCCTGCAAAATCTATTACCGGCCGGATTTTGATTGAATTTTTTCGACGGATCGCTTAACACTGCACATCAGTAGCATCTCATGGAAGATTGGAATGATAGAATGATGGAATACTGGAAGGATGAAGCAACGAGGCAGGGAAAGAAATCCCATTCTCAAAATTCCAATATTCCAATATTCCAATATTCCAGCATTCCCGTCCCTATGGGACGACAGTGACTTCACATCCAAAGCAAAACCCTATGCATACCGCAGCCATATACAGACTCACCACCCTATCCTGCTTCGTCGGGATCTTCGTTCAGGCAATAATGGTCAACCTGACCGCGATCCTGTTCATTCCGCTTATGCGGATATATTCCTTGTCCTACATCCACCTCGGCATCCTTGTTGCCGTGAACTTCAGCGT
>JAGYMT010000474.1 GCA_018400335.1 Kiritimatiellia bacterium
TAAGTGTCTACATCAGCTGCAACCCACCGCTCTAACCCGTTTTCATTGCTTGCCATTCAATTTTTGACAGTTCCTTCACCGCCGGCTGCTACTCGGAATCGTTGTTCTTCACAGCCGGCCCGATCCATTCTTTCAGGAAGTTCTCAAAGAAACCCGTATTGTAATCCCCGCTCCTGAAGGCGGAACTGCTCACTATGTCCTGCCCGAGCGGAACGGAGGTCTTTACAACACCCTGCACCATGAATTCGCCGAGCGCACGGGACATACGGCGGATTGCATCCTCCCTGTCGTCGCCGTGCACGATCAGCTTGCATATAAGGCTGTCGTAGTAAGGTGGAATCGAATAGCCGCTGTACACGTGAGAGTCAATCCGCACGCCGGGTCCGCCCGGAAAATGAATCCACTCTATCAGACCGGGCGAGGGCGCAAACTTATTGGCGGGGTCCTCGGCATTCACGCGCCACTCTATCGCGTGCCCCCTGGGCACAACGGCCTTCTGCTCCAGCGTCAGATGCTCACCGGCCGCTATCCTGATCTGCTCCTTGACTATGTCCACACCCGTCACCATCTCGGTCACCGGGTGCTCAACCTGCACACGCGTATTCATTTCCATGAAGAAGAAGTTATTGGCCTGATCAAGCAGGAACTCGATGGTTCCGGCATTGCGATAGCCTATAGACTCGGCGGCCCTAACCGCAATCTTGCCCATTTTCTTCCTCATATCCTGCGAGAGCGCTGGACAGGGCGTTTCTTCAAGAAGTTTCTGATGGCGCCGCTGGATGCTGCAGTCGCGCTCGCCGAGATGGATCACCTTGCCATAGTTGTCGGCCAGTATCTGTATCTCCACGTGCCTTCCGTTCTCGATGAACTTCTCGATGTAGACGTCGGCGCGGTCAAACGCGCGTTCCGCCTCCGAGGCGGCCATGATGAATCCCTGAACAAGGCTGACGTCGTTGTGGGCGCTCCGCATTCCCTTGCCGCCGCCGCCGCCGGCGGCCTTGATCATCACCGGATAGCCGACCGCATGCGCGGCCTCCAGCGCCTCGTCCTGAGTCTTCACGATGGTCTTGCTGCCGGGAATCGTGGGAACCCCCGCCTTCTTCATCATCTCCCTGGCCACTGCCTTGTCGCCCATCTGCTCGATATTCTCCGCGCTCGGCCCTATGAACTTGATATTGCAGCTCTCGCATATGCGCACGAAATGGGAGTTCTCCGCGAGAAAGCCGTAACCGGGATGAATGGCATCAACGTCCGTAACCTCGGCCGCGCTGATGATATTGGATATCTTCAAGTAGCTGTCGCGCGCAGGGCCCGGTCCAATGCAAATAGCCTCATCAGCCAACTGGACATGAAGCGACTCCTCGTCTGCCTCCGAATACACCGCGACGGACTCGATGCCCAGTTCGCGGCAGGCGCGTATTATACGGAGGGCGATTTCCCCCCTGTTTGCTATCAGCACTCGCTTGAACATTCTTGAACCTGTTATTAGAGTTTTTCAATCCTGAAAAGCGGCTGGCCGTATTGAACCGGCTGCGCGTTGTCCGCCAGGACGGCCTTGACCACCCCCCTCACCTCCGCCTTGATCTCGTTCATGACCTTCATGGCCTCGATAATGCAGAGGACCTTGTCGGGCTCGACCTCCATGCCCACGGTAACGTACGGCTCGGCATCAGGGGAGGCCGAGCGGTAGAACGTACCCACGAAAGGCGCCTTGACCTCTTCGCAATTGGCCAAGGCGGCGGCCTCAGCTTCATCCTCCGGCGCAACCGCCGCCTGAACGGGCGGAGGCGCCGCCTGGACGGGCTGAAGCGCCTGAACGATGGCGCCCGGAACACCCTTCTTGATCGCTATACGAACCCCGTTCTCCTCCATCTCGAACTCGGTAAGCTCGTTATCCGACATCAGTTCCACTATTGATTTTACGTCTTCAAGATTCATAATCACCTCTCCAGTTCAAGGATAACCTTCGCTTCGCCCTGCTTGCGCCTGCCTGA
>JAGYMT010000475.1 GCA_018400335.1 Kiritimatiellia bacterium
AATTAGAGCGTTGGAGTCTTGGGATCATTGCTTTTGAGGTAGGAACAGGGACGGGCATGGAAATAATAGTTTACAAAGTCAGGACGGATCGGGTAGTCTTCTCCCATGCCAAGGATGCCAAGAGTGGAATATGCAAAACAAATCCACCGCATCGAGGCGCGGGTTGACGACGCCCTCAAGCGCAAGTTCGGTCGTTAAGTGTTAATTCCATGCCCGTCCCTGCCCCGCCCGCGACATGAACTCACTGCTGATATTCGACCTTGACGGCACGCTGGTTGATTCCCGTGAGGACATCCGTACCGGGGTGAACCTCACCCGCGCCCATTATGGATTGCCCCCGCTTCCGCTCGAAACGGTCGTCGGTTTTGTAGGAAACGGAACAAGAAATCTCATTGAGCGGGTCTTTGACGGAACGAACATTGATATTGACGAAGCGCTCAACTTGAACAAGCGCTTCTACATGGAACACCTCCATGATGCTACGCGCCCCTACCCCGGCGTTCCGGCGGGGCTTCAGAAGCTTCGCGGGGCGGGCAACACTCTCGCGGTGCTCACAAACAAGCCGGCATTGGCATGCCGCGCTCTCTTGACTTATTTCAATATCATTGATTCGTTCGCTGCGGTCCTGGGCGGGGACAGCACCCCGAAGCTCAAGCCCGATCCTGAGCCGGTGTTCATGATAATGCGAACAACCGGGTTCACGGCGGAACAGACCTGGATGATAGGCGACAATTACACCGACATAGAGGCCGCCCGCGGAGCTGATATCAAGTCCGCATTCGTCACATATGGTTTCGGCAACGCCGGAACAAACAGGCCGACGCGGACTTTCGACTCCTTCCATGAACTCACGAGCTGCTTCACCGATAAATGACATCACAAACACAGAACTCCGCCGGCAAGCCGCTCCCGGTTCGCGCCATCTCGCTCCTTTCAGGAGGGCTCGACAGCCAGCTCGCCGTCCGCCTGCTGCAACGGCAGGGAATCGAGGTTCACGCAATAGTCTTCAAGAGCGAATTCTTCAACACTGCCCCGGCGCTTCGGGCCGCCCAAACACTTGGGACACCGGTGATCACCGTGGATTTCACCCGCACCATCCTCTCGCTCATTCTGAATCCCAGGCACGGGTTCGGGGAGCACATGAACCCCTGTATTGACTGTCACACCGCCATGATCCGCGAGGCGGGCAAGGTTATGGAGCGCGATCATTTCGATTTCATCAGCACGGGCGAAGTGCTCCGTCAAAGGCCAATGTCGCAGAACAAGACCGCGCTGGACCTCGTGGCACGGGAATCGGGCTATCCAGACCACTTACTGCGGCCGCTCAGCGCAAAACTGCTTCCGCCCACCATCCCGGAAACTCGCGGATGGGTGGACAGGAAGCAACTGCTCGCGATCGAGGGACGCGGTCGAAAGCCCCAAATCGAACTTGCAAGACAGATGGGCATATCGGACTATCCGCAGCCGGCAGGCGGGTGCCTCCTGACCGACCCCAGATATTCTGAACGGGTTAAGGAACTTCAAAAGCATGAAGGCCTCGCGGATATCCACCTCGTTAAACTCCTGCGCATCGGACGCCATTTCCGGATCGGCGGAGCCAAGCTCATTGTCGGAAGGAATCGAATGGAAAACGAAATTATCGAGCAGGCTGCTCAGCCGGACAGCATCCTTCTGAAAAGCGAATCCGTTCCCGGCCCCAGCGCGCTTCTTTCAGGCACGGAGGACACCGGAACGCTGGCAATGGCCGCGAGCATTTGCGCCCGCTACGCCGACTGCCATGCCGGCGAGGCTGCTGATATTGCGATCTCGCAAGGCGGCGAACAAACAAACATGCGCATCATACCCGCGACTGAAGACAACATCAGGCAGTGCATGTTATGACCACGAACCTTATCCGCCACCCGCGTCCTCTGCAGCCTCGCGGCGCCCCGTGACATGGCCCTTCTCAAACCGGTTCTCTATATATTTAATAACACCC
>JAGYMT010000476.1 GCA_018400335.1 Kiritimatiellia bacterium
TTCGCCGGCACGGAAATATAGTCGCTCCAGGTCAATCCGCCGTCATCGCTGCGTTTGAGATAGCCGACCGGCGCGCCATGTTGGCCGGAGCCGTCCCGCCGTCCCTGCCATACGCAGAAAATCGTCTTGCCATCCGGCAGAAGAACGGTGCCCGGATGCCCCTGCCAGTCCTTCTCCGTGCCACGCGCCACGAATACGTGCCGATTAGTCTGGCCGGAGATATCAATGATGGGCATATGAATCCTCGCCAGAAAATCACCGGTCGCCGTCGAATCGTCCGTCGCCGCCTGCGTCGCTGAAATAATGCCGACCATCATCATCCTCCGCACCCCTTTACTTGTCACTACCGTTCCCCGTATTGATTCGCGCCGGCATCAGCCAACCTTGACTTGTCGTTTCTCTCGCGCCGACTGCTCCGCCGCGAAAACAGGCAGGACGGCGGCGATGCCGTCATCCAGTCCGGGATAAACGGGCGAGCCCGTGCGGATGCCGTTATACCATGACAACAGGTTGGCGCAATCATGCTCCGGTGATGCCGCCGGAACGTCCACCGGTTCGCGCTCCTCCACCTCGTTGCGCTTGCGCTGTTGAAACCATGCCAATTTTCGGTGCGTATCCAGATAGAGATTCCCCTTGCTTCCGAAAATGCGCAGTTCGTGGCAATAGCCGGTGACGTGGTAACAGTTGAGCGTACCGATCAGGCCGCCGTCGCACCGTAACAAAACGTTAGCGACGTCGGCCGTTTCGGTGTTCGGATTGGCGTCATAACGCATCATCGCCTGCACTTCCCTGACAGGTCCGAACAGGTAGGCCAAGGCGTGCAGCGAGTGGACGCCGCACTGGAACAGCATACCCCCCGGGTTGCGGTCGGCCAGTCCGCGCCAGTCGCCCCGCTTAATCTCCAAGCCGCCGGAGTGGGAGCTGTTCTCCTCGAAGGCCGCGACAGTGCCAAGCCTGCCCTCGGCAATGAACCGTTTCGCCAGATTCAGAAGCGATTCACTGGCGCAATGGCTATGCCCTGAGCCGACCACGCGCCCGCTCTCGCGCCGCGCCTTAAGCAGCTCCTCGACTTCGGCAGCCGAGCAACAGAGCGGCTTCTCGATAAACACATGCAAGCCCTTGCGCATCGCCGCGACCCCGAATCGCGCATGGCTGTCGGCGCCGGTGCTTATGACCACGGCCTCCAGCCCCGGATGGGTCAGCATGGCGTCAAAATCATCATACGCCCGCGCGTTCTCATCTTTCGCCGCCAAGGCCAGAGCATCGGGGTTACGATCACACACAGCGGCCACCTCGAAGCATCCGGCCGTCCGCATTTGTTTGCGCCGGTAGGCTCCGAAATTGGCCACGCCGACAATTCCAACGATCAACTTTTTCGTTTTCATAATCACCCATCTCCTTTAAAAGCGGGCAAAGTCCGCAACCTGATTTCAAAAAAGGCCATCAGCAATCATTACTCGTCTCAACTCACGAAGGATTGGCGCGCGCCTCAAATTCAACACTATCTATCCTGCCCTGCAAATAGTCCAGCGCAAGCCGGACATGCGCCCGGGTATTCCACTCGAAAAAGTCGCGGTTTTTTTCCAAAACGGGAATGCTTCCGATGCTGTTCAGCCGCGCCAGCGCCACCGGAACCTGGCTCATGGCCGGAAAGAAATCCGTGCCCCGTGCCATGGCCTTCTCCAGGAGCGGGATGGCCCGGGAATCGCCCAGCAGTCCAAGAGCCGTAATCACCATTCGCTTTAGGCGGTGGCGCTTAACGCCCGCAACCGGATCCGTGTCGCGATCCGGCGAGTGGTCCTCGCCCTCGAACAAAACTTCCTTCATCTTGGAGCGGGTCCAGCTATGTTTCAGCGGCGGGTACGACTGGCTCGCATCCTCCTGCTCAAAGAGGCGCAGGAGCAGCGGGATCGCGCGCGCCAGGCCCAGGCGCCCGGCCACGTCGACCGCCGCCAGTTTCGGCAGATTCCT
>JAGYMT010000477.1 GCA_018400335.1 Kiritimatiellia bacterium
TAGGCGCTTACCACAAAATTAACGACAACATGTTGTGCGTTTGAAAATAATGATCACATGGCATGGCGAGGTAGGTAGGGCGCGACAGCCTTGGCGCGCCGTTCCTCCACACCGGCCGGCCTGGCAGTCCGGCCCTACCCGCATCGTTTCGCGAAAAAGCGGCTTTTGAACGTTGCCGATAATCAGCTATGCGCCGCAGTTGCATCATAACATTTTCGTCCGCGAAAATTTTATTTAGTGGCTAATTGTTGAAGAACAGCGAAGAAAAACAAGAAAACGCAGGGTTGCCTGCCTGGGTCAGGACTTGAGCGCGGCCTTTTCGACGATCTCAGCGACCCTGTTTTCCCATTCGATCGCCATGATGTGAATGCCCGCCACGCCCTCGATCTCCCTGAGCCGGTTGATCTGCTCGACGCAAATATCAATGCCTTCAGCGGGCGGGTCCTTTGCATCCGCCATGCGCTTGACGTAGTAGTCCGGGACTATTATGCCCGCGACCTGGTCGCGCATGTATTTCGCCATGCCGGCCGACTTCAGAGGCGTGACGCCCGCCAGGATCTTGCACTTCTCGTGCAGGCCCCGCTCGCGAACCTGCCGCATCCATTCTTCGAACCGGTCCATGTCGTAGATGCACTGGGTCTGCACGAAATCAACCCCGGCCTTAACCTTCTTCTCAAGGCGCGCGGCGCGGCACTCGAAGGGGTCGCCGAACGGGTTGGCGGCCGCTCCTATGAACATTCGCGGCTCTTTCGGCTCCGATTTCTTCGTGTTCTTGATCTCGTCTCCACAAGCGAACACTTTTTCGTCGCGCATGCGCCGGACCATTCGCACGAGCTGGACCGAGTCAAGATCATAGACATAGCGGGCGTCCGGATGATTCCCGAAGCGCTGGTGATCGCCGGTGAGACAGAGTATGTTGCGTATGCCGAGCAGGTAGGCGCCAAGCACGTCCGCCTGGATGGCCAGCCTGTTCCTGTCCCGGCAGGTCATCTGCATGATCGGCTCCAGGCCCATATCCAACGCCAGTTTGGCGGTGGCGATGCTGGAAACCCTGACTATCGCCGTCTGGTTGTCCGTGATGTTCACGGCGTCAACCACGCCCTTAAGAGCCGCGGCCTTCTTCGCGATCAGGTCAATATCCGCGCTCTTGGGTGGGCCGAGCTCGGCAGTTACGGCAAAACCGCCGCCCGCGAGTTTCTTCTCCAGGTCGCTGCCGGATTTGTAATTGATTTCGCTCATCACAGGTCCGCCACGTCTTCCCTTGAAAGCCGCCTCGGTCCGCCGGAATGGGTCTTCGCCCAATCCCGCGGCTCCGCTATCTCGTCCATCACATCAAGCCGCCCGAGCGCCTTGAGCCGGTCGTAGATTAACTGCCAGGCGCATTCGATGTTCTCCGGGTCAACCTCGCACATTCCTTTAGCCGAACCGCCGCACGGCCCGTTCAATAGAGATTTTGAGCAGCGCGCCACGGGACAGACCCCGCCGAAGATTCCGAGCTTGCAGTCGCCGCACGCGAGACAGTTTTCCGACCATTTCCCGGCGCCGTCGTTCGTGCCCATGAACTTCGTGTTGAGCGCCGGGTACACCGGCTTGCCGGGAAAGAGCCGCGCGACCATCTGGACCCCCACCCCGCATGCAAGCGAGAGGATCGCATCGCAATTCTCGGCGGCGGCCCGCACCTCGTCGAAAAACTCGGCGTCGCACTGCCGTTCGATGGTGGCCTCATCCACCTTGATGCCGCAGCCGAGCCGCAGCACGGAGGACAGGGTGGCCACCTCGCGCTCGCCGCCGGCGAGACAGACTGTCACGCAGGTGCCGCAGCCGAGCGCACAAACAAGGAAAGAAAATAGCCGGAACGTGTAACCCAGGCTGACAACGCCATGAATCAGGAGATCATAATGCAAAAGCTTTTCCTCCCCGGTGAAATCACCGAACGCCTCAACTGCTGCGACCGGATCGAGCC
>JAGYMT010000478.1 GCA_018400335.1 Kiritimatiellia bacterium
TGTTAGGGGTTAGGCGTTAGTCCCTAGCCCCTTGTCTTCTTTGTCCCTAAATCCTAGCGCCTAGCGCCTAGCCCCTTATTTTACTCCTAGCACCTAGCCCCTAACACCTTATCTCACGGTCCCTAACTCCTAGCTCCTAGCCCCTAGCTCCTTATCCTTAACCGAACAGAACGCATGTCGGGGTGGGCGCTTCCGTTTGCTCACCCGTATGTTCGAGCAGGCCCGTCACCGGGTCCAGCCTGAACACGACTATATTATTCCCGCGCTGGTTCGCCGCAAGCAGAAAATCGCCGGCGGGCGACAGCGCGAAATTTCGGGGCTCGCTTCCGAGCGTCGGGCAGTGGCCCAGGAGCGCCAGGCGCCCGGTTGCGCCGTCAATTGAATAGATCGCGATGCTGTCGTGGCCGCGGTTGGACGCGTAGAGGAAGCGTCCGTCCGGGTGAATGTGGATATCCGCGGCGGAGTTGAATTCCGTAAAGCCCGCGGGCAGCATGGCGATAGTCTGGATTTCGTCCAATTCCCCGGATACCGCGTCGTGGATGAAGGCGGAAACGGTGCAATCGAGCTCGTTCACCACGTAGAAGAACCGGCCGTTCGGGTGGAACGTCATGTGCCGAGGGCCTGCGCCGGGGCGCGCGGCGGCCCACAAGCCGGGAAGCGACTTGACCGAGCCGTCAGCGCCGTTCAGCTCGTACACCGCGACGCGATCGAGGCCGAGGTCCGCCACCAGCAGGAACCGGTTCGATGGGTCCATGATGCAGGAGTGAACGTGCGCGCTCTCCTGCCTCCGGTCCGGGCCTGAGCCGCGGTGCTGAATGAAGGCCGAGCGCGGGCCGATTGAGCCGTCCGCCAGCAGGGGGAAGACCGCGAAGCTGCCGCCCCGGTAGTTGCCCGCGAGCAGCCATTTGCCGGTCCGGTCGAGCGCCACGTGGCAGGGCAGACCGCCCCCCGTGCAGCGGCTGTTGAGCAGCGAGGGAATGCCCGTTGCCGGATCAATCGAAAAAGCCGCAACACCGCCGCCCGGCTCGCCGTCCATCTCCATGATCTCGTTCGGCGCATAGAGCAAGCGCCTGTCCGCGCTCAAGCAGAGAAACGAGGGGTTGGCGACATTAGGGACAGTGCCCGCGGGGGCCAGCCGGCCCGTTTCGGTGTCTAAGCGGAAAAGAAAGATACCCGGATGCCGCTCGCTCTTATCCGGATCGAGGTTGTATGTCCCAACGTAAAGAAGCAACGATTTCTTCGATGTCATCAATTTTCCTCCTTTATCCTGATTTCGCGCAGCGTGATGCCGCCGCGGCCGAGATAGTAGACACGCGGCTCAACGGCCGTGAAATCGTCAACCTCGATCTCGATCTTCATTTCGCCGGGCGCCGCACCGCCGGCGAGCGTTTTCTTCGCCAGGATAACCGTTCCTGCCTCCGCGGCGGCATCAAGCACGCACACATCTTCATCCGGATCGCCCGAGATGTCCATATCAAAGATGACGACAAAGCGGCCGGGGAACATCGAGAATGCTGTTTGCCTGGAACACGTAGCAATTCTCGTCCGTCGTGCACGGCGCGCGGCAGAAGGCCAGTCGGCTCGCGGAATACGCCGCGACCCCGACAACGAGGCACGCGAGCAGGACTGCGAAATGCCGAAAAGACGGCCGTCCGGCCGATAAATGATGTGGACTGTTCATACTCCGGATGCAATTCACTGTCGTCCCACAAGGACGGGAATGCTGGAATATTGGAATAATGGAATGGTGGAATACTGAGAATGGGACTTCTTTCCCTGCCTCATTGCTCCATCCTTCCAGTATTCCATCCTTCCATCCTTCCAATCTTCCGAATGGGACTTCTTTCCCTGCCTCGTTGCTCCATCCTTCCAATTCTCCATGGGATGCTACTTTTCCTGTTGTTTGCGTGCCGGATATTGATCCTCAACCCATCCCCACTATTCCATCCTTCCATC